>CAYOON010000208.1:0-4067 GCA_964405595.1 uncultured Lachnospiraceae bacterium
ACCTTCGACAGCATCAAGGTGTACGAGGACAAGAATCCCGAGGTACAGCGTGTGTCGGCCTTCGATATTCAATACTGGGACGGCAACGAGTGGAAAACGGTTGCCTCCGGCGAGAAAATCACCGACAAGGGCGTAGAGCTGACCTTCGATCCGGTGAAAGCGCAGTTCGTGCGGCTTTATTGCCGCAAGATTGTAGGCGACAGTGCCAGCATCAGCGAGTTCGAGGTATGCTATAAGGGTAAGCGTCTGGAAACGCCCAAATCGCCCGCATCCGCAACCTACGCGCCCGGCTACTATGCCTCCAGCATTTACGGCTCCGATTACGATGCCGCGAAAGCCTTCGACGGCGATCCCGAAACCCGCTGGAACTCCGTTGGCGGCGCGTCTGTGAACGAATGGCTGATGATCGTCTACGGCAAAACGGTTACCGTGGATTCGGTTACCATTTCCGAGTTTCTGAATCGGATCTCGTCCTTCCGGATCGAGTACTGGGACGGCAGCGCGTGGAAGACCTGCGCATCCGGTACCACCATCGGCAAGGAGAAGAAGGTCACCTTCGATCCCGTAAAGACCGAGATGCTGCGGCTGGTTGTTTCGACCCCCAACGGCGATCTGCCCTCCATCTACGAGATCGCAACCTATCACGGAAATACGAAACTGCTGCCCGAAAGCAGCGGTGACGAGAACTACAAAGGCTCCTACATCGAGTACACCATTCCGGCGGATAAGACCGGAACGTGGAAGATTATGGGATTTCTGTCGGTAGTGGACGGCAGCGAGGGTATGGACTACCTCAGCGAGGAAGCTGTCGCCGGATACATCCAGATCACCCATGAAGCCTACTATCAGCGCTTCAAGAAATACTTCGAAAACGGAACCATCACCACATCCTTCTACGACGAGCCCTCCTTCTATCCCGCCGGCGGTCTGACCGCCTACGGCGTCGAAGGTTCCAGAATGTGGACGGATGATTTCAACGAATTCTTCGCTTCCATGTATAACGGCGAGAACCCGGCACTGCTTTACCCGGCACTCTGGTACGACATCGGCGATCAGACCGCCGAGGCAAGAGACAAACTGATGGGAACCCGCAGCGAAATGTTCGCCAAGAACTACATCGGACAGATCGACAGCTGGTGCACCGCCCACGGCATCTCCCTGATGGGACATATGCTGATGGAGGAACAGGTGAACCCCATCCCGCTGGAGGGCGACCTGATGCTGTCCTTCAAGTATCAGACGATCCCCGGCGTGGATCTGATCACCAACTACGGCTTCTCGCAGGAGGCTTACAAGATTATCTCTTCTTCGGCGCAGAACTGGGACAAGATTCTGGTTATGTGCGAATCCTTCGGCGCGATGGGCGAGGGAATCTCTCCCGACATCCTCTACAAGGGAACCATCGACCTGCACACTAAGGGAATCAATTTGATCGTTCCCCATGCGGTTTGGTACAGTAATACCAAGAACGTGGTCTATCCGCCCGAGCTGTCCTACCGGAACCCCAACTATGCAAATATGCTTTCGCAGTACAACACCTACGAGGCGCGGATTGCCAGCCTGCTCCAGCGCGAGGGCAGCCATGTGGCGGATATTGCCCTGCTCTATCCCATCGACGATATCGAATCGGCGTATACCTTTGATATGCCCCTTTCGGGACCCTCGTGGTCGAACTACATGCAGGTGGGCGAATACCTGTCGCTGACCGCCCGCCGCGACTTCACCTATCTCCATCCGCAGATTCTGGACGGATGCACGGTGAAGGACGGCATCCTCACCATGCCCAACAAGATCAACACCGAAAACTTCCGGGTTGTGGTTATCCCCGGCATGAAGAAGATCAGCTTGTCCAATCTGGAGAAGATCTATGCCTTCTGGCAGAGCGGCGGATCGGTGATTTCGGTGGGAACGCTGCCGACCGAGGGAATCGCCGCATCTGAAAACGCCCGTGTAAAGGAGATCCTCACCGAAATGTTCGGTGCCGATCCCGCGACGGTCACCGGTGCGGTGGAGAAGATCACCGATTCCGGAAAGGCATTCCATGTGGACAATCAGGGTGCTCTGTCGTCTGTACTGGACAAGGCACTCGCCGACTGGGATGTAGTGCTGACTCCTTCCGCTGCCCGTTTGACCGGCGGATACCTGTCCTACATCCACAAGGTTGTGGACGGACGGAATCTCTACTACATCGGCAACTCCTCCGACCGCGAGGTCAGCACGACGGTCACCCTCCGGGGCGAGTTTGCCTCGCTGGAGCTGTGGGATCCCGCAACCGGCGAACGGCAGGCTGTCGAAACCACCGTCAAGGACGGAACCACGACCCTTTCGCTGAAGCTGCCGAAGGTCAGCTCGTGGATCCTTATAGAAAGCGCGAAATAATTCGGCTTTTGATTGAGCTTATCGCATTATTGCGAAAATTTGACGGGATATTGCTCAATTTCACTGCTTTTGTTGATTAACTGCTTGTTTTGCGCTATTCTGAAAATACTAAATTCAAAACGGAAAGGAAAATAATCATGAAAAAGCTTGTAACATTACTTCTTCTGACCGGTTTGTGCGCGGCCGCTCTTCCGATGTCGGTATCTGCGGCGGAGACTGCCAATCTGGCGGCAGCCGACGGCGTGGAAATCATCTGCGATTATTCTCACGAGGATGACGGCTGGAATTGGCACGCATCCAACCTGAACGACGGTGATCCCATCGAGGCGGTCAACATGAACGGTCAGGGATACGGCGCAGGCTATCACAGCGCATACGGCGCAAGCGAGGCTTACGGCGGATCCCACGGCGAGAACTATCAGTATGTAGGTTACAATTTCGGCGCGAAAAAGACCTTCAATACTGTTGTGATCACGCCCGTTGCGAAAAACACCTTCCCTGTGGACTTCGAGATTCAGGTGTCGGATAACGGCGAAAGCTGGAAGTCTGTCGTAACAAAGACCGGCTACGCGATCTCCGAAGAGGAGTATACGTTCTGCCCGCAGACCTTCACCTTTGACAGCCAGAGCGCGCAGTACGTTCGTCTGTATGTCACCAAGCTGAACAACGATGGCGTCAACTATGCGCTGAAGCTGACCGAGTTTGAGGTATTTAACGTGACCGAAACCACGACCGCTCCTGAAAACCTTGCGAAGAACAAGCCTGTAACGAGCGATTCCTATCATGTGGATGGCCCTTGGAACCTTGCGTATATCAACGACGGCGACCGGGCAAACCTCAACACCTCGCAGTTTGATTACGGTCAGTTCGCCGGCTACCACAGCTCCCCCAGCACGCCCCGGGACGGCAGCGATGCCGCGCAGGCACAGTTCACCATTGATCTCGGTGAGGGAACCAAGTTTGATACGGTTGTGATCTACCCCTCCCACGAGAAGTACTCCTTCAAGGCTCCCGTGGATGGCGATGGCGTCTACTTCCCCGCGAACTTCAAGATTCAGTACTCCGCCGACGGTGAGAGCTGGACGGATGCGCTGACCAAGACCGACTACGTTTGCAGCGGCGTCGGCGCACAGACCTTCACTTTTGACGAGGTTACCGCCCGTTATATCCGCTTCCAGATGGTCAATATGACCGGCTATGCGAAGCTGACCGAGTTTGAGGTGTACAGCACGGCGAAAGAGGAGCAGCCTCCCGTCGTCAATCCTCCTGTGGATCCCGGAACGGAAACCCCCACGGCACCTTCTACCGGTGATTTCACGATGGTAGCCATCGCGGCTGTCACTCTGCTGTCTTTGACGGTTGTCGGACTGACCGCCCGGAAGAGAAAATCCGTGAAGTAATTTTCAGCACTTGCTTTTTTGCAGGCGCGCAGTACGCAGATCTGCGTATTGCGCGCCTGTTTTTGTTTAAAAACCCGATAGTCAGAACGCTGAACGATGTCGCCAGCCGAGGGGAGCACGAGAGGGACAAAAACAAAACCGCAGGGAAGGCACTGTCTCGCTAACGGACAAAATCTCTGTCCGTTAATTAAGAATCGCTTTTTCGATAGACTGGCAGAAGCCGCCTGCAATCATGCAAGCGGCTTCTGCTATTTCAGAAACACCTATTTATTTTCCTTTTAATTGTTC
>CAYOON010000209.1:0-4067 GCA_964405595.1 uncultured Lachnospiraceae bacterium
GTTTGCTTGCAGTTCTTACAGGTGTAAACCGTGTAGCCCTGCTCGGTGCAGGTGGCAGCGACGGTCTTGGTTTTGCTCCAGTTGTGTCCCGTTGCGGGGATCGTCTGCGTCTGCTTATCTCCGCAGGAACAGGTGCGCTGCTGTGTGCCAGTGGCGGTACAGGTTGCAGCTTTAACCGTCGTCCATGCGCCGTAGCTGTGGGTATGGGAAGGGTTTGGGATTGGGCGGGTGTCGGTCTGCTTGCAGGAGGAACAGGATCGCGCTTCCTCGCCTTCCGCTTGCTCGGTGGCGGCTTTGGTTACCGTCCAACCCGACCACTTGTGTCCGGTGGCGGCGATCGTCTGTGTCTGCTTATCTCCGCAGGAGCAGGTGCGCTGCTGTGTGCCGGTAGCGGTGCAAGTGGCGGCTTTGACCGTCGTCCATGCGCCGTAGCTGTGGGTATGCGGCGTGGGGATTGGCGTCTCTTCCGTCTTGCTCGTCCCCGGTGTTATGGATGTTTCCGGTTTGGGCGGTTGCGTCGGCGTCTGACTGCTTGTGGTCGGATCCGTTACGGGATCCTGCTTGGTCGTGCCGGGCGTTGCGCTGGACGATGTGCTGGGATGTTCGGTGATCGGGGAATCCGTCGAAACCGTCACTTCGGGGGTAATAACTGGCTCCGGCTGCCCGGTGGTCGTGATCGCCGGAGTGGTGACTTCGGTCGATGTCGTGATCGACGTCTGCGGGTTCTCGCTGATCTTGGTCGATGTGACAGGCACGGTCGATGTCCGGATCGGCGCGGTAGACGATAATTCCACCGTGGGAAGCGGCGGATCCGCCGTCTGCACCATGCAGCTTACCAACATCAGACAGGCAAGCACGGCGGATAGGGTCTGTACGATGTGGGTCTTTCTCATGTGTAAGGTCTCCTTTCTGTTTTCTTTTGGATTTGGTTTGAGAACAACAGCCGCCCCAAGATCAAGGCTTGCAGGGCGGCTGTTGTACAATTGTGGGGTTATGCTTCGACTTCCTTCGCAAGCTCTTCGATCTTCTCAAGAGGGAGACCGCTAAGCTCGGAGATCTCATCAAGCGTATACTTGTTCTTTGCCAGCATCTTCTTTGCAGTTTCGATCTTGCCTTGCTCAATGCCTCGCTCAATGCCTCGCTCAATGCCTTGCTCGATGCCCTGACGCATTGTTTTATCGCATAATGTTTCAACAGATCTGCACATATTCGTGACTCCTTCCTCTGTGTCCTTGTAGTAGCTTACCCGCTTTGCCAGCGTCTCATAATTCATATCTTCGGAATCAATGCAGTAGAAATCCTGCATCAGCCGACCAAGTGTCGTGTTATCCCGTATCTGCGAGTTCACATATAGAATATGTGACCCGTCCTCAAATCGCTCGCCTGTTTCCACGATCCGTCGTTCCACATGATAGAGCGGAAGATTTCCGCCGATTACGTCATTTTCTGTGATGAAGATAACATACGTCTCCGGCAGATGCTCCATCTTCTCACCGGCATAGCTTACATTTGCGTCCATCAGACTGCTGTTGTATCTGGCTCGTCTGGAGATCGCTCCTGCGTCGCTGCGCTGGATCTCTATATTGTACACCTTTCCGTCCCGATCTACTGCGAAGACGTCCAGTCTGACCGACCGCCCTTGCAGATTTTTCAGGGTGTACTGCGACCGAACCTCGGTGACGGTCAGATCGTCGCGCTCCAGTACGATCTTCAGGAGCAGTTCGGTACATTCCTTGTCCTCAAAGACTGCCGTCATGAAATCATCGTCGATCAGACGAAAGTCTTTGACAATATTTACAATCTCGGGATTGAATCTGGATACCAACTTGTTGTACAGTTCCTGCTTTTGAATGACGTTCATTTTATCACTTCCTCTGTTTACAGCTCAATTCTATCA
The DNA here is from genome assembly GCA_964405595.1 of uncultured Lachnospiraceae bacterium. GTDB lineage: Bacteria > Bacillota > Clostridia > Oscillospirales > CAG-272 > CAKSQF01. The sequence continues at coordinate 1,898 of CAYOON010000209.1, forward strand.
TAGAACTGATTATTTGTCAAGTCTTTTTTCATACTCCCGGATTGAGAATCTCCTGCATTTGCATTGCAAGCAGCTCGGCGGCGGTATTCAGAACCGGAAGCACCTCGTTTGCCGGTTTATTCCCATTATCCAGTACCAGAATGGCACCGTAATATCGCTCGCCGACAATCGGCGCGATATACGATGCCGTTTGATTTTCTCCCTGCACGATCGGGCAGGGGTCTACCCGGAATGGACGGGGTTCTCTATTCGCGATCAGTTCAATCAGATCCGGGGAGAGTTCCATTTTTGCGAAGGAATACCATGTTCCGGTATCCGCCAGAACGTGTTCCATATCGCAGATCGCCACGGGTACCTGAAGCAGCTTGGCTAAAACGGGTATGAACGCTTCTGCCAGATCGTTCAGCTGATTCTCTTGAGGATCGAACTTCCGTACAAGAATTTCTTTGCTCCGCAGCCGGAACTCTAACGTGTCTCCTCCTTTGAGATCTAACGCTCTGCGTATATCAGCCGGAATGACAATACGAAAGAGATTGTCTATCTGACGGGTCACGAAAGATGGACGCTCGCGGATTGTTTTCTTTTCGTTTTCCATAGTACCTCCTGCTTTTTAGAAGTCCGTCCTCTTTTTTAGGGACGGACTCGGATTTTGTTGTTTTAAAATATCTTTCATAGTCAGCCATGGTTTGTCTTCTCTGGCGGAAACATACGCCAGATACTCTCTAATGGAATAGAGACGTCTGATCCGTCCGCCACTGGCACGTTCCTTTCGAACGACTGTCAGGGATTTGCTCACTTGCCGATATTCGCTCTCGCTCATCCCGGCTGCAAGGTAGCTCTGCTTTCTGACGCCGATCCCCAGATCGTCGCAGAAATCGAGGATTTCATCGTCAGACATATCGTCGAGCAGCTGCGCGGTGATCTCGCTTTTCTTGGCGTTTTTTTTGACGGGAATCTTTCGCTTTTCCGCGTATTTCAGAAGATGTTCGAGTTTAACGATCACCTTCTCTCGTCTGTTGCAAAACCGGGCAACAAACTCCTTCAGGGGAATTTGTTCGATTTCGCTTGTGTATTCTTCCTTTTCAGAATCGTATTTGTAAGTTAGAATGTTCATGGTATTACCTCACTTTTCAGTATGTGTCGGGTGGATCATATCCGTGCAGCTCGTAATCCGCAATGGATCCATGAATAATTGCTCCGCAAACTGTACAAATTCCGTATTCGTTTGCGTTCGCTCTGCAATCATGAGCATCGGGGTTTTCCTCTTCCGGTAATCCGTAGAGTAAGGTCAGGTCGTCTACGTCCTCCGCCTCCTGCTCTGGCGTTGGATTCGGTGTTTTTCGTTTAGTCACGACTTTTCATCCTCCTTATACTCTCCGTTTGTTTCGCTGCTATGTAGTGCGTAAAACTAATCATGCTTACCTCTCCATTCACCAATCATTATATAGCCTTTTTGCAATGTTGCGGGTGCAAAAACCCAGACCTAAATACAGGAACAACAATGCACTCACAAGAAAAATGTCCGCAGATTCATTGATTGTATATTTCGTTAGCAGCCATGTATTCAATATGAAATAAGCATCAATTGAATTGACAGAGATCAAATTGATAATCCGCATTCTGTGATATATCCGCCAATACACTGTGCTGAATAATGCGAACACGATCTGAACCACGACTACGATCCATATAATGACTATCATGGTTTGCTCCATTTCATCCACCAATCTTTTCAGTCACGATCTCTGCAATGTGGGCGGCAGCTTCGTGTAGCTTTTCCCCGCCGGGGAGCCACGGATCGTCGGATCGCCGAAGTGCTTTCTCGATCTTCTCGGTGTTGTATGCTCCATCGTCGCTAGACAGCTCTGCCGCTACACCAAAGTTCAGGATCGCTATCCAGCCGCCGTTGATATGCGTTCCGAACGCACACAGGTAGCTGATGCCGTCATAGTTAATGCTCGTCTCCTGTGCCGTGAATCTGGAACCCGGATATTTGAACGGGGCAGGGCTGGAATCAGGCTTGCTGTCAGAAGATTCAGGGGTGGGGTATACCCCACCCTTAACGGACACAGCTTCGGATGTCGGCTCATTACGGCTATCATGTTCTTGGGGTGGCCCCAATAGCTTTCTGTAAAATCAAAAACAACACAAAGTTTACGTTCTAACCCCT
>CAYOON010000210.1:0-4024 GCA_964405595.1 uncultured Lachnospiraceae bacterium
CAGATCGTCGATTTCTCTGAATCCGTAGAAGGCTCTCCCGAACCGCACGGGAACGGCAGGAAGCCCCGGATTCACGTCCCGGTCGTGGGTACGGGTGACGTACATTTCGCAGCCGCCCGACTTTCCGCCGTAGATTTGCACCGATACCGTGTCCACGGCGGCGTCAAAGCCAGTTTCGTGCTTGGCGTCGTCCAGAATAGTCCAGAACGCCCGGCGGGTTTCGGTGTTGTCATAGCTGAAGCTGTCAAAGTCCAGCGCGTATTTTTGCATATCCTCACGGGTGAGCGAGATTTTCAGTTTGTCGTTGTCGATTTTCAGAAGTTCCAATCCAATCAATCCTTTCGTCTGGTAACACTATCGTGTTACTTTTACACGGCAGTGTTACCTTTCCAGTATACTCAATTATATACCAACCGTGACAAAAAGGGAAGACCAAAATTTCTTACAAATCGGGAATATCCTGCCATTTTCAGGCATAGCAGAGGGAAAATTCGCTTAATTCAGATCATAACGATCCTTCATATCCTCCCGGATCCTGCATATCAGCAGGATGAACAGCACGATGAAGCAGATCCGAACCCCCATATCCGCCATCCAAAAGGCGGGCAGATAGGGCAGCAGTGCCGTTTGCAGAACACCGCACAGCGCGCTGACGATACCGACGGCGATCACAGCGTTCAGGAGCTTCTTGCTGGGACGGGTGTTCTTCTCAATGCTTCCGCCGCCGATCAGATGTCCGTCCGGGGCGATCGTGCCCCCGGTATGCTCGTCAATAATGGTCAGAAGCAGCTCCCGCAGTGAAAACAGAACCCAGACGAAGAGCGCGCCGTCTATAACCGCCGCGGCAATCATGCCCCAGAAGCCGTAGATAGTGCCGAAATCCCGGAGCAGCAGGGTATCCAGAACGGAGGATACGCTAAAGCTGGCTCCTTCGGAACTGTCGGTGAGATAGATTGAGTAGAAGGAGTAGACGAAAACGAAGGTATAAACCCAAGCGGCAGCCGTTCCGACGATCGCGATCAGCGTGGTACGCGCGGCCTTTTTGCACTGGATTGGATAGATTCGTTTCAGATAGAGCAGAGCGCAGAGGATGATCGACAGGAAGATCGGATGGGGCAGATCGTTGAAGCCGTCGAACTTGAATTCCAGCGAGAAGACGGCGGCGACGATCAGAAGGATCAGGGCGGTAAAGATGCGGTTTGTGGCGAACCTGATCGGATTGCTTAAAATCTCCAGTTGATAGCGTTCCTCGATTTCCTCCAGAAAGGCGGAGTCTTTACGGATTCTGCGGAAGTAGTCGGCGATGCTGATGAACCATGCGATTCCGAGAATCAGCACGATCACGGCGGCGGCGACGGTGAAGAGTATCCTGAATCTGGCCGGCGAGAGGATTCCGGCGGCGGTGACCGTTCCGTACTCCTCGCTGGTCAGGTTGGTAAGCTCGGGAAGGGTGGCAAGGGTAGGCTTCGCAACTATAAACAGGTATGTCAGCAAGCGAACCTCTTTCAGCCGCACGAAAACGGAGGAATGCGCCGCTTCCTCTCCTTCTCGCGCGTTCGCGAGAAGGGTGAGGCCGTTAAAGAGACCCCGGAAGGCACGGACGCCGAAAAACGCCTCGAAAAATCCGAATCCGAAGGCAAACAGTAGTCCCCAGACGTCCCCCGTACCTCCGGCAAAGCTCAGATAGACCCAGAGCGCCGGCAGCTTGCAGAGACTGAGGATCAGCAGATTCCGGAAGTCGGCAAAGGCGTCGTGCAGGGTCAGATTCAGCCGGGCTATCTTCGCAGTGCCGATCAGAATCAGGATATATCCGATGAAATCGGGCAGAACGTCGATCAGAATGATGTTCGGGTTCAGCAGAAAGAACAGCCCGACAATAATGCAGGTGATTCCCATAGGTTATAACTTTCCTTTCCTGAAGCAGCGAGTTTGTGCCGGTTTCGCCGGAACGGCGAAATGTATGGCGTGAGCCATACAAGGAACAAACTCGTTAATATGAAAGAGGCCGTAGGCATCTTTCATATTATTTTCCGCCTTTAAAGCGGTTGTACAGCCATTCCAGCGGATTGGTGATCCCATCGGGATCCTCCTCGCCTTCATAGCAGATCTGCCGATAGGCGGAGAAGATGACGTAGAGATTGAAGAAGAACACGAGATAGAAGAGCAGCTGATAGACCAGTCCGATATAGGCGTGGATCCCGGCGTATTTGTTCAGCAGATCGGGAATCAGCTTCTCGGAAAGCTGCAAAAGGATGCCTACGAAATAGCTGAACACCGACATACCGAGCCCCATTTTCGCTTTCGCCGACAGTCTCGGCAGATCCACGTCGGCCGACAGTTTGGCGATGCCGCTTAAAAATCCCATATGGAAGAAGAGCAGCAGCAGATTGGTGCCGAGCTTGGCGTATTCCAGCATGGCGGGGACGAAGGACATACCGATCCCGATCCATGCAAGCGTCTGTCCGAGAAGGGTGACGGCCCCCGCCGGGAAGAGCAGCCAGCAGATCGCCTTCGCTTGGGAAAATCCCTTTGCGTAGGGGGAGAGCTTCCGCAACGCCAGATAGAAGAAAATATAGCCCAGCAGATCGGGGAAGACGTCGAAGCCAATCGCAGGCGACTCGACTACCCTAATCCCCAGCTCGATCATCATCAGATAGCCGTATAATAAAAATCCGAACCCCATGGGAACTCCTTTCGGGGAAAGGGAGGGGCGCATCTGTCGCAAAAACGCGCCTGTGCAGCCCCTCCCGTAAAATTTTATTCCTCAGACTTACCCAGTCCGTGGCACTTTTTGTATTTCAGACCGCTTCCGCAGGGGCAGGGATCATTGGGTCCCACCTTCTTGACCGACACGCGGGTCGGCTTCTTGGGAGCGGCGGACTGTCCGCCGGCCATGCCCTCGTTGGTGATCTTCGCCACCTGCTCGCGCTTGACAGGCTGCTCCTGTCTGCGGACGGAAAGGATCATACGGACGGTATCCTGCCGGATGTTGGCGACCATCTCGTCGAACATGTCGGCACCGGCGATCCGGTACTCGTTCAGCGGATTGCGCTGCGCGTAGCCCGAAAGTCCGATGGAATCCTTCAGATCGTCCATGGCGTCGATGTGATCGGTCCAGTATTTGTCCACGTTTTGCAGAAGGATGATTCGCTCGACCTCCCGCATCTGCTCACCGAACATCGCCTCTTTCTCGGCGTAGATCCGGTCAACGCGCGCGGACAGCTCCTCCTTGATGGACTCGGCGGTAACCGAATCGGGCACACCGTCTTCGAACTTGAAGTCGTCGGGCGTGCAGAGGTAGCCGAAGAAGAAGGTGCGGATATCGTCAAAATTCCAATCCGCCTTGTTGTCCGCCGTGCAGGCGTTGTTCACAACCGTTTCGATGGTCTCGTGAATCATGCCCAGAATCTTTTCCTTCATGTCCATGCCGTCCAGAACCTCGCCGCGCTCCTTGTAGATCAGGTTACGCTGCTGGTTCATGACGTCGTCGTAGGACAGGACGTTCTTTCTGTGTCCGAAGTTCTGATCCTCCAGACGCTTCTGGGCGTCCTCGATGGAGTTTGCCAACATCTTCGCGCTGATGGGCTGATCCTCGGGAAGTCCCAGACGTTCGATAATTCCGGCGATCCGTTCGCTTCCGAAGAGGCGGAGCAGATCGTCCTCCAGAGAGAGGTAGAATCGCGATTCGCCGGGGTCACCCTGTCTGCCCGAACGTCCGCGGAGCTGATTGTCAATTCGTCTGGACTCGTGACGCTCGGTGCCGATGATGAACAGACCGCCCGCCTCGCAGACCCGTTTTGCCTCGGGCTCGATCTGCTTCTTGTATTTCTCGTAAAGCTCGTGGTAGACCTCACGCGCCGCCAGAACCTCTTCGGAAACCGACAGGGAAGAGCCTACGGCAAGTCCGATGGTTTCCTCATCATATTCCAGATGGCGCATTTCCTTCTTGGCATAGAACTCGGCGTTACCGCCCAGCATGATGTCGGTACCACGGCCCGCCATGTTGGTGGCGACGGTCACCGCC
>CAYOON010000211.1:0-4005 GCA_964405595.1 uncultured Lachnospiraceae bacterium
GACAGCCTTGTCAACGGCAGAACCGGAATCGGGGAGATCACCCACTTCGATACGACCGATTATAAGATCAAGTTGGCCGCCGAGGTCAAGGGATTCGATCCCATGAACTACTACGAAAAGCCCACCGAGGTCAAGCGTGCCGATCCCTTCACCCATTTTGCTGTTGCGGCCGCCGCCGAGGCGATCAGCGACAGTAAGATCCTCGAGGGAGAGAACGTGAACAAGTCCCGTATCGGCGTTTACGTCGGATCGGGTATCGGCGGTATGCAGACTTTCGTCAACAATACGCTGACGCTGGATCAGAGAGGACCCAGTCGGGTATCCCCCCTCTTCGTTCCGATGATGATTTCCAATATGGCGGCAGGATCCATCTCGATCCGCTACGGTTTGAAGGGACCGACCCTTCCCACCGTTACCGCCTGTGCAACCTCCGCGCACGAGGTCGGCGAAGCATTCCACGCGATCAAGGCGGGCTATGCCGACGCAATCCTCGCCGGAGGCGCGGAAAGCGCGATTGAGCCGCTGTCCATTGCAGGCTTCATGAACTGCAAAGCACTCTCCACGTCTACCGATCCCGCAAGAGCTTCGATCCCCTTTGATAAGGAGCGGAACGGCTTTGTCATGGGTGAGGGTGCCGCAATCCTCGTTCTGGAGGAATACGAGCACGCTATGGCAAGAGGCGCAAAGGTCTATGCTGAAATCGTCGGCTACGGCAACACCGCCGACGCATACCATATCACCTCTCCCGATCCCGATGCAACCGGATCGGCAGAGTGCATCCGGATTGCTGCCGAGGAGGCAGGTATCACGGGCGACGAGGAAATCTACGTCAACGCCCACGGAACCTCCACCCACTTAAACGACCTGACCGAGACGAATGCTTATAAAGCAGTCTTCGGTGAAAAGGCATATAAGATGCACTTCGACTCCACCAAGTCCATGACCGGACATATGCTGGGTGCGACGGGAGCTGTGGAAGCGGCAGCCTGCGCGCTGGCACTGCGGGACGGAATCGTTCCCCCGACGGTCGGATACAGCGTTCCCGATCCCGAGTGCGATCTGGACTACACTCCCGGAACCGCGGTGAAAGCCGATTTGCAGTTCGCGCTGTCCACCAATCTGGGATTCGGCGGTCACAATGCGTGCCTGGCATTCAAGAAGTTCGAAGGCTGATCGCCCCGATGTCGTTTTGAACGGATTTGCATAAGAAAGGTTGGTCATTTATATGACGCATGAAGAAATAATTACAAAAGCCTCGGAGCTTTTCCGGGATCTTGGGCTTACCACCCTTCGGATTAAGGATGAAAGCACCCAGTTTGAAATCGAGCTGAAAAAGGAAGCACCCGTGCAGAACGTGGTCGCCGCTCCTGCGGCAATTCCCGCAGCTGCACCGCTTGCCGCTGCTCCTGCGGACGCGGTTCCTGCCGCTCCCGCTGCGGATAGCTCCGTTGACGCGATCAAAGCACCGCTGGTAGGCATCTTCTATGCCGCTCCCGCGCCCGATCAGCCTGCATTTGTACGCCCTGGAGATCATGTAAAGAAGGGTGACGTCATCTGCATCATCGAAGCAATGAAGATGATGAACGAGATCATCGCCGACTGTGACTGCGTGATCGAGGAAGTCTGCGCCGATAACGGCGTACTGGTCGAATTCGGTCAGATGCTGTTCAAAGTGAAGAAATAAGAGGGTAATACCATGAATTTAGACGAAATCAAGCAGATTCTGCCCCACAGAGAGCCGATGCTTCTGGTGGAAGAGGCCTATCTCAATGAGGACGGCAGCTCTACCGGTTACTATACTGTAAAGGGCGACGAATACTTTCTTCAGGGGCATTTCCCGGGCAACCCCATCGTTCCCGGCGTTATCCTTTGCGAGATGACTGCTCAGTCCGCCTGCATCCTTTTCTCCGCCGATATGGCAGGGAAGACCCCCGTCTACACGGGAATCAACAATGTAAAATTCCGTCAGCAGGTAAAGCCCGGCGACCGGATCGAGTTCCGCTGCTCCATTTTAAAGCAGAAGGCACCCTTCTTCTGGATTAAGGGCGAAGCCCATGTGAACGGGAAAGTTGCAATGAGCGGAGAGTTTTCCTTCGCCATCGTCTGACGCTGACGTCTGAACACAGAGCAAGATTCACGGCTGCAAGGGGCACTCGTTTACACGGTATCGATCGTGCAGCCTACAAAAGACCTGCCCGACACAGGCTGAATTTCGTTCGCGTACCCTTCGTATGCGAGCGTAAAGGCAACACCGCTGAGTGTGGTGTTGCCTTAAGAATGTCAAAGCCGGACAGAAAGGAAGATCGGTTATGTTTTCTAAAATTTTGATCGCCAACAGAGGGGAGATCGCCGTTCGGATCATCCGCGCCTGCCGCGAGATGGGCATCAAGACGGTTGCAATCTATTCCTCCGCGGATGCCGAAGCGCTCCACACCAGTCTGGCTGACGAGTCGTATTGCGTCGGCGGACCGCTGGTGAAGGACAGCTATCTGAATATGAACGCAATCCTGACCGTGGCGCGTCACAGCGGTGCGGAAGCGATTCACCCCGGCTACGGACTGCTCTCCGAGAATACCGAGTTTGCGAAGAAGTGCGAGGAAAACTCCATCACCTTCATCGGACCTTCTCCCGAAGTGATCGCCCACATGGGCGACAAGGACGAGGCGCGGAAGACCATGAAATATGCCGGAGTTCCGATCATCGAGGGCAGCGAGATCCTCTCTTCCGCCAAGGAGGCGAAAAAGATTGCCGACCGCGTCGGCTATCCGATCCTTTTAAAGGCACGTTCGGGCGGCGGCGGACGGGGAATCCGTCTGGTAAACACCCCCGAGGAGATCGAGAACGCCTATCTTTCCGCAACCGCCGAAGCGACATCCGCCTTCGGAGACGGTGCGGTATACATCGAAAAATATCTGAATCCCGTGAAGCATGTGGAGGTTCAGCTTCTCTGCGATGCCTACGGAAAGGCTGTCGTGCTGGGCGACCGTGACTGCTCCATGCAGCGAAAGAATCAGAAGTTGATCGAGGAATGTCCCGCGCCGACACTGCCCGATGAGGTACGTCTGCAAATCCACGAGGCAGCCAAGCGGGCAGCCCTTGCCGTTGGCTACACTACGGTAGGTACTGTGGAATTCCTGCTGGATTCTTCCAATCACTTTTATTTCATGGAGATGAATACCCGTCTGCAAGTGGAGCATTCTGTTACCGAGATGGTCTGCGGAATCGATATCGTGAAGTGGCAGATCCGCACGGCGGCAGGTGTCCCCGTCGGATTCGACGAGTCGGATGTGAATTTCAGCGGCGCCGCGATCGAGTGCCGGATCTGCGCAGAGGATCCCGAGACCTTCGCTCCCGCAGCCGGGCAGATCAGCTGTCTGCACGTTCCGGGCGGACCAGGTGTGCGCTTCGACAGTGCGCTCTATCAGGGATACGAAATCCCGCCCTTCTATGACTCCATGCTGGGCAAGATGATCGTCTACGCGTCCACCCGCGAGGAAGCGATCCGCAAGATGAAGGGCGCGCTTACCGAGCTGATCGTAGACGGCCCCGTCAACAATCGGGATCTCTATCTGAAACTGCTGTCCGAGTCCGAATTCACAAGCGGAAGCTATACCACATCCTTTATGAAGGATCGAGGATATATCAAATGAATTTCAAAAACTTCTTTAAAAGCGCGGGAAACGAGCTGGAGGTTCATGAAAACGACGGAACTTCCCATGCGCCGGAAATCACCTATGCCTGCCCGAAATGCGGATCGGTGAATAAAAAGCGGGATCTGCGCGCCAATCACTATTGCTGTCCGATCTGTAATTACTATATGCGGATCAGCGCACGTCTGCGGCTTCGGCTGATTGTGGATAAGGGAAGCTTTGTGGAGCACGATCGGGATATTTTGTCCACCAACGTGCTGAATTTCCCTGAATACGATCAGAAACTGGAAAAAGCCATGCAGAAGAGCGGGGAAAACGAGGGAATCCTCACCGGACACGCCACCATCGGCGGCTA
>CAYOON010000212.1:0-3998 GCA_964405595.1 uncultured Lachnospiraceae bacterium
GCCGAAGGGGGACCTCCTGCTGCTTGGTCGTGCGGAATCGGCAGAGCATATCGGCATTGATCGGGAATCCGCGCATTCTGGACTGCACCGTCTGATAGTGCTGGAGCGCAAGGATCGTGGTAGGAACCAGAATCGCGACCTGCTTGCCGCTCTGCACCGCCTTGAAGGCGGCTCGCAAGGCGACCTCGGTCTTGCCGTAGCCTACGTCCCCGCAGAGCAGGCGGTCCATGGGGTAATCGTTCTCCATATCCCGGCGGATGTCGTCGATGGCGTCCAGCTGTCCCTTGGTTTCGTCATACTCGAAGGTATCGGCGAACTCCCGATCCAGCGCGTCGTCCTTGGCAAAGGCAAAACCCTTCTTGCGGACGCGGGCGGCGTACAGGCGGATCAGCTCCTTCGCCATCTCCTTGGTTGCCGCCTTGACCTTGCTTGTGGTACGCGTCCACTCGCCCGATCCCATTTTGGAGAGCTTGACGACGGTTCCTTCCCCGGCGCCGATATATTTGGACAGGCTGTCCAGCTGATTGCAGGGCAGATAGAGCAGATCGGTTCCCGCGTACTGGATCTTGACGTAGTCCTTTCGGGATCCGCCTACGTTCATGCTCTCCAGACCCTTATAGATGCCGATCCCGTGGATGGCGTGGACAACATAGTCGCCCTCCCGCAGATCGGAGTAGGAGAGGATTTTCTCGGCGTTGCTCATCGCCTTGGATCTCCGGCGGGCGGTGCTTCCCTTCTTTCTGCCCGCGCCCTGATTGCCCTTGCAGAGGGACAGAGCGGCAAACCTTGCGGTCTCGATCACGAATCCCGGCAGATTCGGCGCGACCAGCAGGCGGATCTGCGCTTCTGTCTCCGTAAGCGACGCGGGATAGTCTTTGTCCAGAAGCTCCCGCTGGAGGTTCTTCGCGCCCTGCTCGCCGTCGCAGAGGATCCGGACTTTATAGCCGTTTTTCACATAGCCTTGCAAATCCTCCAAAAGCAGGTTCAGATTATCGCCGTATGCGGGAGGGGCGGAGGATTTGATTGAATACATATCGGAGAGCGCCATTCCGCCCAGCGATACGGTGAAGGCGTTGATAATCACCGTCCGGCGGGTTGTGATGTATTCATTCAGATAGTTCTCGGGGAGGTTGTGTTCGCTGTATTCAGGATCGACGACTCCCTCTTCCAGCATGGATTTGAAGGATTCTTCCTCACCGAAAATATAGGAATGCAGACGATCCTTCACGCCGTTGGAATCCTGCACCACGGTCAAGGCATCCTCACCGAAATAGTCTAAGAGGCACTGCTTTTGCGGGTAGATAAAAGAGATATACTTATCAATGGAGAGAAGCTCCCTGCCGCTGGACAGGGCTTCCAGTTCGGCGGCATAGGTCTCTCTTGCTTTCCCGTTCTTGGTTTTCTTCATCTGCCGACGAATGATCTCGGCGAGATTCTTCTTCGTCAGCGGGTCGGGGATCACCTCACGAACCGGGGAGATGAACACGTCGTCCAGATCGTCGATTCTGCGCTGGGACATAACGTCGAAGCTCGACATACGATCAATATCGTCTCCGAAAAACTCCAGACGAATGGGATTCTCGAGATTGGGCGGGAAAATATCCAAAATGTCGCCTCTATGGGAGAACTGTCCCTGGGAATCCACCATCGTCACCGGAACGTAGCCGCAGGCCATCAGGGTGGCGATCAGACGATCCACATCGGCGGACGCGGTTCCGTCCAGATGGAAGGCGCGGGACGACAGGGTCTCCATGGGCATGGTGTACTGGATCGCCGCGTCGGGGGTAGTCAGCACCAGATCACAGGTGTTGGACATTACCGAATACAGCACCGAAAGCCTCTCATGCTCGAACTCATGGGAGGCTGTCATATTCCGGAACATATAGTCCCGCAGGGGGTACGCTTTGGTTTTGATTCCGAAATCGGAGAGTGCCGCCGCAAGCCGCACGATCTCCTTCTCTCCGGGCAGGATCGCCAGCGCGGGGACGTTTTTGTTCGGTCGGTCGCCGATCAGCGCCGCCAGAAAGGAAGCGCGGGTGCCCTCGCTCATCTGGGTGATCAGCAGGGGGAGCTTTTTGCCCCGTTTTTCCGAAAGCCGCTCCAGCATCTGCGTATACTCGCGCTGGGAGCGGATCAGGGTTAGGATTTCATTCATATTTTTGTCTTACCTTTCCGTAAGCCACAAGTTTGTGTCAGTAATTAACGCAAAGAAGGATACAGTCCACACAAAGTTCAATGGTGGCTGTCCAATCCCTCATCGCACATAGAACAAATAAGTCGGGGCGTTATGCTCTCTTCCCCTTTTTCATGGATATGAACCGACTCATCTGCCTCTCGGGTATCCCTTATTTCTTTTTATAAGGTGATTCCATTTTTTCAACATATAACCCGCAACTATCTGTCATACATTTTATATGGCTATACGTCAGTTTACTTCCTACATACAAGTAATAATCGTATCCAAAGTGAAAAAACAACTGCTTTGATTCTAATCTGCACCAATATCTTTCTCTCAGACAATCACGCGAAATATCCAATATTTCATCCAAATCTACAATTTGTTCAACAGCAAATTTGCATATATGATTATAATCCTCTAATCCCATTACATTTAGAGATTGAATATTCAACGTCTGACATACTTTTTCTATAAAAGATAAATAAGCATTTTCAACACGAACGTACTCTTCGAATGTAAATACGCTTCCATCGTAAACTCGTCCGACATCACCTATACTTATCCATTCTTCCTTTTGATAAACTCCATTTATACGATATTTCAAATCATACTTCGATATTCTAAACTCATTCATAAATGAATCTCCATATTGTTGAAAACCGTATAACAAACTTGGTCAGTTATACTTGTTCATCGCTTCTTCAGTCTTGTCCGCAAGGATCAGCTCGACCGCGAGTCTCGCCCGATCCAACGCCTCATATAGCTTCGGAAGATCGGCGTCCGGGAACTTTCCCAGCACCCACGCAGCCAGATCGTATTCCGGGAAGGGCTTCTGCCCTACCCCGATCTTGACCCGAGGGAATTTATCGCTCCCCAGATGCTCGATAATGCTCTTGATTCCGTTATGCCCGCCGGCACTGCCGTTTCTGCGAACCCGGGTTCTGCCTACGTCCAGCGAAATATCGTCAAATAAAACCAGAATATGCGACGGTTCGATCTTGTAGAACTGCGCCGCCTCGCTGATCGCGATTCCCGACGCGTTCATCAGCGTCTGTGGTTTCATGAGCAGCACCCCCTGTCCCGACAGGGTCGCCCTGCCTACCAGCGAGTGGAATTTGCTCTCGGTGACAGCGATTTTATTCTTCTCCGACAGCAGATCCAGCGCCATGAAACCCGCGTTGTGCCGCGTCATGGCGTAGTCGCGCCCCGGATTCCCCAGTCCCGCCACAATCCATGTGATCGGTGCGGACGGCTCTGCCTGTTTTGTCTCGATTTGCTTGAATAGGTCAAAAAGATTACTCATCTGTGCTTCTCCTGCGGGTATTTTGCGCGTCCGGAGCGAAAATCATGCGGATTTTGCCACTTCCGGGGATGTTTCCCACGCAACCATCCTATTTTACACTATTTCTTCCGATTTTTCAAGAGGTAGATGGAATTTATTCACAAAAACTTGAAAAAGTTAATTATTTGTAAACATTTGGAGTTGTGATTGATTTTTTTCCAATATGTGCTATAATGAGAGGGTGCTAAGAGCATACAATAGATATTATTTTTGGAGGTAAGTAGAGCTATGGCAAAGAAGTATTGCTACCTTTTCACCGAAGGTAATGCAAAGATGCGTGAGCTGCTGGGCGGCAAGGGTGCAAACCTTGCGGAAATGACCAACATCGGTCTCCCCGTTCCTCAGGGCTTCACCATCTCCACCGAAGCCTGCACTCAGTATTATGAGGACGGCAGACAGATCAACCCCGATATTATGGCGGAAATCATGGAGTACATTTCCAAGATGGAAACCATTACCGGCAAGAAGTTCGGAGAC
>CAYOON010000213.1:0-738 GCA_964405595.1 uncultured Lachnospiraceae bacterium
ACTGTGGTGGGGTCAATATCGTGCTCGATCAGATAGAATAGCTTCAACATTCCGAACTCCACATCCCACACCCTTGAAAGATGAAAACCGTCAAATTTGTTCCGACTGTTTGGATCCAGTGACGTTTCATAGTTAAAAATCCGCAGATAACCCGCATTCAGATAATCGTCGATATGCAGACATCTGCCTCCCGCATATCCGTAATCCTCTCTGCCGCTGTATTTGTCCGGTTTTTCATAATTCGCCGGATAGGCTGTCCCAAAAGCAATCCATGATCCGCCGTTCGGGCGATCGGGAAATATCTGCGGGCGGCGGACGCTTTCCATACTTTGAAAAAGTCCATGTTCTGCAATTTGGATCATCATAAACCGCTCCAGCGCAAGACTGTAAAAGGAAGTTGCTTTAAGCTCCTCTATTGCTTTTTTTAAAGGTGTGAAATATGCCTCTGCATTCTCTTCTGCGAAGTTCTCCTGCTCCCGAACATATTTTGTCGAATCGTCCGGGTGGTAGATGATAAAGTCTGTATAAACCTTCCCGTCTCCCATCCGTTTCATCAGCTCCCCGTTCACCAACTTTTCGACGACCGGCTCCACATAGGCGGTTACTACGCCGAGGGCTTTGGACAATTCGGGAATCGCGATCGGCTTTTCGTATGCCAGAATCAGAATATTTTGCGCTAATAGGTCGCTTTCAACAAGGGACATCGGTTCCTCGTTCATACCCATATGCCCGCTGTTC
>CAYOON010000213.1:748-3985 GCA_964405595.1 uncultured Lachnospiraceae bacterium
ATATTTTAAGAGACATGGGCTGATAGCTGTTTTCGGAATACTTTTCCATAGTTTCGAGTCCTTTCCGCATTTGATTTCTTCCGAAATTCAAACGATTCTTTACCGTACTCTCGGGCAGATTCATCCGCTCGGCGATTTCCTTGACACTTTTGCCGTGAAAATAGTGCATCACGAGGATGTCCCGATATGCCTGCCCCAGATAGGCGACCTCTCTGCGAACCCGCTCCGCTTCCTCCTTACGGATCACCGTTTCCTCGGGGGTGGTATCGTCCTCACGGTCGAAGCCTTCCTCGATGGTAACCGTCGGAAGCTGATACTTTCTGCGCAAAAGATCGTAGTATTATCGGTTCAGCACCGAGAGAAACCATGCCTTTGGATTCTCGATCACGCCGCCCTTTCCGAGATAGGCAAGTGCCGCCAGAAGCGTTTCCTGCGTCAGATCCTGCGCGTCCACAAGCTCCGCGCATTTTCCAATCGCCGCGGACAGTAAAAAATCCATGTACTTTTGAATTTCGTTTGTTTGCATTTTACAGTTCCTTTTTGAAAGCTTTCATATAGTAGTCGGAAAAAACGGAAACAGGTTTACTGGTTTTTGAAAAAATTTCTAAAAATCTCAAAGGATGCTACGTCAGTAGCATCCTTTGAGATTTTTTACGCTTTTCGGAAGATCGTTTTCAGTACGGAGCCGATTTTCGGCGTCGTTCCGTAGAGCAAAACTCCCACCCGGTAGATTTTCGCGGCCAGAACTCCGATTCCGCATACCGAGCCGATGAGAATGACAACCGAAGCCGCGATCTCGTACCACGCGACCGTACTCATGGCGATCCGCGTGAACATTGCCATAGGCGAAGTAAACGGAATATAGGAGCATACCGTCATCAAGATGTTGTCCACATTTCCGCTTGTCATGGAGAACATAACCACAAAGAATGCGATAATGAACAGCATAGTAATGGGCATAACCGAGGTGTTGATATCCTCCACTTTGGATGCGGTAGACCCAACCGATCCATACAGAAACGCATAGACGAAAAAGCCCAGCACGAAGAAGAGGAGCATATACAACAGCAGATTCAGCGGCATATTGAAGATGGAGTTCACGATCCAGTTATCGCCCCAATAGGATTTGTTGAGGTTGAAGAACAGGAAGGCGGATCCGAATACGCAGACAAGCTGAATCATCCCCGCAAGGCAGGACGCGATGACCTTACCAAACATCATAGAGGTCGGTTTTGCGCTGGTAATCAGCAGCTCCATGGTGCGGGAGCTCTTCTCGGTGGCGACGTTGGTTGCAACCATCTGTCCGTAAAGCAGGATCACCATATACAGGGCGAAGATCATGATGTAGGTGTAGAAGAAGTTCTCCATCTGATCCTTACCGAGGCTTTCGGTATTATGCTCGATCTGAACGGAGAGGATCTGTCCCGCCTGATCGACTGACATACCGCTTTCAAGCATGGCGTTAATCTGGTAGACGTTTTGCAGGATTTCGTCCGCTAGATAGACATTTTCGTCGTACATGGACAGATTGCCCACATAGTAGGTATACGAGGTCAGTCCGTCGAGAACAAAGGCGCACTCTGCCGATCCGGATTGGATCTGTTCTTTTATTTTATCGGAAGTTTCATCGGTTATCCGAACATTGTAGTCGGTAAAGGCTACCGCGAATGCTTCTCTGACCGATTCTGCGACCTTGGCATCGGCTGAAATCAGAAGTACCGGGCGGTTGCCTCCCTGCGACGGCACGCTGTCCGAGATCGGTTCGTCGGATGACGGTTCGCTGTTTTCCATAAGGGCGGAAACTCTCGGGAAGAACATCACCACAGCGATCAGTGCCACGAGAAAGATTGTGATGCCTATAAAAATCTTGTTTTTCAAATAGTTTTTAAGTTCGAATCCGAGTATCGTTCTAAACTGTTTCATACCAATCCCTCCTTTAGTCCTGATCCAGCGTATTCGACGAATATGTCGTTCAGCGACGGCTCAAAGACCTTGATTTCGTCGATGTCGTACCGATCGGTCAGCAGCTGCATAATTTTCTGTTTAGCGGCAGGAGAGGCAAGCTGAACGAGAAGTGCGCCGTCCGCCTGCATTTTACAGGTACAGTCAAGCTCGGATGCGATGCGGTCTGCTTGTTCCGAGCGCACGATCAGCTTATCTCTCGTGTAACCCCGCTTGATGGTATGCAGATCACCCTGCAGCGCGATTTTTCCGCTGTTCAGGATGGCGATGCTATCACAGAACTCCTCAATGTAGTTCATCTGATGGCTGGAAAACAGCACGATCTTCCCTTTTGCGATCTCCTCTTTGACCACGTCTTTGAGCAGCATAGCGTTGACGGGATCCAGACCCGAGAAGGGTTCGTCAAGAATGATGATTCCGGGATTATGCGCCAGCGCGGTGATCAGCTGGATCTTCTGTTGATTGCCTTTCGAGAGGGTGTCCAGACGTTTGTTCCGGTATTCGCTCATGCCCAATCGATTCAGCCAATGGTCGATCGCTTGTACGGCGTCGGTTTGGTTCATTCCTTTCAGCATGGCAAAGTAAACGAGCTGATCGATGATTTTCTTCTTTGGGTAAAGCCCCCGCTCCTCCGGCAGATAGCCGATTCCGATCTGTGAGCCTTGGATGGGTTTCCCATCCAGCAGTACTTCCCCGCTGTCCGCAGGGAAAACGCCCATCAGAATGCGGATCGAGGTTGTTTTGCCCGCTCCGTTTCTGCCGAGTAGACCGAAGGCCTTTCCTCCCTCAGCAGTAAAGGAGATCCCGGTCAGAACTTGCTTGGATCCGAAGCTCTTGTGGATGTTTTTGAGTTCAAGATACAATTCAATCGCCTCCTATAACAGACACTTTGCGTATCAAATGGTTTAATCCGATTATAGCACAATGATTCCAAAAAGTCAATAGATTTTATTAAAAAATGTTAAAAATCCGAACGCATTGTCAGCGTTCGGATTTTTATCTATCTTTGGATCAAAATATCCTTCGATCATCATCATAGTACAATGGCTCTACTCCATTCCCTTATTCTGAATAGCCGGTAGTCGTCTTGTTCTGCTTTCCTCCATATTTAAATCCTCTTCAAAATAATCAATACTCTCACATACGAGATATAACATATCTCCGGAGTTAATCAACATTTCGAGAGGAATATATTTAATACCTTTATCCAAACAAGAAAGCGCAATTTTTTCCTTATCCTGATTTTGTAACTCCTGATACCGCTTTGCAAGTTTG
>CAYOON010000214.1:0-3959 GCA_964405595.1 uncultured Lachnospiraceae bacterium
GCCGAGGGTCCTATGCCCCAGACCCGTTTCGTGCTTCAGCGCGCGCTGGAGCTGAATCACAAGGTAATCGTGGTCATCAACAAGATCGACAAGCCCGACGCACGCCTTGACGAGGTTCCCGACGAAATCCTCGATCTGCTGATCGACCTGGACGCCACCGATGAGCAGCTTGACTCCCCCATCCTCTACTGCTCGGGCAGAGCCGGCACGGCTACTACCGATCCTTCGGTTCCCGGTACCGATCTTCGTCCGCTTTTCGATACCATCCTTTCCTATATGCCTGCCCCCGAGGGCGACGAGAACGCGCCCCTGCAAATGCTGGTATCCTCCATCGACTACAACGACTATGTAGGCAGAATCGGCATCGGCCGGATCGAGAACGGAACCGTCAAGGTGGGTCAGGACATCTCCATCTGCAACTTTCACACCGGCGAGGCTCCCCGCCGTACCCGTATCGTATCGCTGTTTGCCTTTGACGGACTGCGCCGGGTGAACGTGGAATCGGGTCGCCCCGGAGACATCATCTGCTTCTCGGGCGCCGAGAATATCACCATCGGCGACACCATCTGCGCCGTGGACGCCCCCAATCCCCTGCCCTTCGTCAAGATCTCCGAGCCTACCCTCGAGATGACCTTCCAGGTCAACGACTCCCCCTTCGCGGGCAAGGAGGGCAAGTTCGTCACCTCCCGTCAGCTGCGCAAACGTCTGTACGACGAGCTGCTCAAGGACGTATCGCTCCGGGTATCCGACGGCGAAACCACCGACTCCTTCAAGGTCTGCGGCAGAGGTGAGATGCACCTGTCCATCCTGATCGAAACCATGCGCCGGGAGGGATTCGAGCTGGCAGTATCTTCGCCCCGCGTTATCTATAAGGAAATCGACGGCAAGCTCTGCGAGCCTATGGAGCGGGTCTACATCGACGTGGACACCCAGTATTCCGGTTCGGTTATGGAGAAGCTGGGCGCGCGCAAGGGCGAGCTGGTGGACATGTCGGTTCACGGCAGCCGTACCAAGATGGAATACTCCATCCCTGCCCGCTGTCTGTTCGGCTATCGGTCGAAGTTCATGACCGACACCCGCGGCGAGGGCATCATCAACTCGATTTTTGACGGCTATCAGCCCTACAAGGGCGACATCACCGCCCGCTTCACCGGATCGCTGGTGGCATCCGAGGCCGGCGAGACCACGTCCTACGGTCTGTACAACACGCAGGATCGCGGCGCGATGTTCATCGGCGTACAGACCCCCGTTTACGAGGGCATGATCATCGGCGAAAACCCCAAGATGGGCGACATCGCGGTGAACCCCTGCAAGACCAAGCAGCTGACCGCCATCCGTTCCAAGGGTGCGGATGAGAAGCTGATCCTGACCCCGCCGAGAATCATGAGCTTGGAGGAAGCCATTGAGTTCATCGCCGAAGACGAGCTGATCGAGGTCACCCCGCAGAACATCCGTCTGCGTAAGTCGATTCTGAACACGCAGAACCGTCTGAAGGCGCAGGCTAAACTGAAGAAGTAATGAAGTGACGCCCATCCCTTTCGGGATGGGCGCTTTGAGTTTATAATTTAGTGTAGCAACAAATCGAGTTACATATTTATGGATAATGGGTACGCGTCGCAACGAATGGAGCTATAAGTGATCGTCTTGTTCGGCGCACGAATCGAGCGAGAATCACACATTTTACCACCTCCTGACAAAAAAAGAATGCGCAGCACGAAGCTGCGCATCCGAAAAATACACAACTCCTTGCTGCTAGACAAGTTAATCAACAAGCACGAACTTCGGGCATGTGAAAATGGAGCATGTACTTTTACCAAAGGCAAAAATACATACCCGAGTTCTGCTTATTAACTTATCTAGCATACCTATTCTATCACATTACCGTGAAAAAGTCAAGAGAAAAACGGAATAAACTTCATTTTTATACAAATTCAAAGGGGCAGTAAAAAACTTCCAGATTACCGCTAACTTCATCCCGTCGGCATCTGCGCGGGACATGTGGGGGTAAAGTCCGGACAGGGGGAGCAGGGACGTACGGATGCCGACGGCGGCAGCCAAGTGATGGGAGAGCGCAATGCGCACAAGTGCGCATGGGGGAAGAGTGTTCGGCGTTTGAGATCATTCTTCCCCCTCGCTTTCCGCTGACTAACGATCTCCACTGAACAATGGGTAGAGTATAAAAACAAGAAACCCAGTCAAAAATCAAGCATTTATGCTCGATTCTGACCGGGTTCGCACATCCAAAAGCTCGATCTCTTCGCAATAAAATCCGATCCTACCCTCTTCGAAATCGGAGACCGTGTATCTCTGCGCGCACTCCCAACCTCTTTCATGGTTGTCCTCGATCAGGAATCCGCCGATCTGAAACGGATAGGAAAACGAATCAATGCTTAAACTGTGAACACCCAAAAAGCGCAGCGAATAGGTCTTTTGATTCAGTTCAACCGTAAGAAGCAGTTCTGTTCGATCCTCCGCGCGGGTCAAATGCAGCTGTGTCACCTCGATCAACTGCCCCTGCAAGTCCGCAAGTCTTCCCTGTTCCATTTCCATACGTCCTTTCATGCTTTTCCCTATTCTACCACACTCTCCCTTTTATTGCAACCGCCCGCCTTGTTCGTTCATAATTTGTTTACAATATTATTTCTATAATATACCTTGACAGACAAGGTATCATGTGTTATAATGCAAACGAAAAGGAGGTCGAACGATGATGTCTATCACATCCGATCTGCTTCGGGGGAATACTGATACCATAATCCTTGCGCTGCTGGAAGGCGGCGACAGCTACGGATATGAGATCAACAAATCCATCTCCCAAAGCTCGGGCGGGGAATTCATCCTCAAGGAAGCCACGCTGTACTGCGCGTTCAAGCGGCTGGAAGAAGCCGGCTATATCGCGTCCTACTGGGGCAGCGAGGAGAGCGGTGCCCGCCGTCATTACTACACCCTCACCGACATCGGGCGAAACGTCCTCACAAAGCTGCGGGGAGAGTGGATTTCCGCCAGAAGCATTCTGGATAAACTGATTATTAGGAAGGAAAGTGACTGAAATGGCAAATCGATACGAGAAACTGGATCAATTTTTAAACGATGCCTTCCGGGGTTCGCCAAACACGCTGGAGGCAAATGAAACGAAAATCGAGATCATCACCAATCTTCGGCAGATGTACGACGAGCTGATCGAGTCGGGAATGTCCGAGGAAGAGGCGTTGACCAAAGCCTGCGACAGCTTGGGCAATCCCGCCGAGATTTTCGGCAGCATGGACGGCGCAGGCAGGAGTACAGGCGGCGCGGGATACTTCAATCGCGGCGGCGACTGGGACATACGGACGGAATCTTCCGCGCCGGACAAACGGTCGGTACATCCGAAAAAGCCGCCGGCATCCCCCTTCCGACCGCTGGTGATTACCCTCGGCGTGCTGCTCTGCGCCCTCTGCTGGCTGCCAACCGTCATTCTGGCGGTAAACGGGGTTACCGAGCATGGATGGATCGCCGCTCCTGTACTGGGATCGGTTGCGCTGGGTGTCCTCTGCTTCATCTACGCCGGATGTATGCGCATTGGCGTATCGGCAAAGACCCGACTGCACTATTTCTTCATCGGGTTGGGCGTTGCCTGTGAGATCGCCTGCGCCGTGCCGATACTTCTGTATGCCGAGCTTAACGAAGGACTTGCTCTGTCTCTGCTGTTTACACTGATCGCCGCCGGAATCGTTCTGATCGTGATGGGCGCGATGATCCCCACCGACAAGTGGGACAACGACGAAGTGGAAAAAAAGGAGACGAAATCTCCGCTTGACAAGTCAATCTCGCTGATGATCGTAGCAATCTATCTGTTGCTCTCATTTATGACTGGCGCGTGGGCGGTCACATGGCTCGTATTCCTGATCGGATCGGCGGTACGCACGTTGATTTCGGCAATCCTGGACTTAAATGAACATAAGGAGGGACACGAATGAACA
>CAYOON010000215.1:0-3225 GCA_964405595.1 uncultured Lachnospiraceae bacterium
GTGGCAGTGAAGACTAGAGCATCGACGCCTTGCATTGAGGCAACCATTTCTCCACCGGCACGCTGACCTCCACCGATCAGGGTGACATCACCGTCATACTTTCCACCGAACTGCTCAGCGAACTGCTCAGCGAATACGGCGCGGTCATTCTGAATGCCAGTCCCGCCGATGTTCCCGAGACGGACTGACCCAAAACCATGAACATTATCCGATTTCAAGCAGGCGACCGTCTGCACATGAAAAAGAAACACCCTTGCGGCTCCGATATTATGGAGGTACTCCGGGTCGGATCGGACATCCGGATCCGATGCGCCGGATGCGCAAGGGATTTAACCCTTCCTAGGATCAAGCTGGAAAAAAGCATCCGATCGGTTGAAACTGCTTTGCCTGACACAAAGTGACATGAATCCCTCGGGATATGACTTTGCCGCGGATCAAGCTTGAAAAGAGCATCCGATCGGTCGAAACAAACACACCGTCTGAAAAGGAGTCCTGACATGAATCCCACTCAAGAAAAAACCGTGAAATCGTCCCATAAGCTGAAGGATCTGCTGAACTCGCCGAAACTTCTGCGATTTAAGGCAAAGCACGGCTATCTCGTTCTTGCCTTCTTCCTTCCCCTGCTGATCTACTGGCTGATGTACATCTGCATGGGCACCTATCCCTTCGGAAACGGGTCGGTGCTGGTGCTGGATCTGAACGGTCAGTACGTCTACTTCTTCGAGGCGCTGCACCACGCCATCCGAGGAGACGCTTCCCTCTTATACTCTTGGTCAAGAGCGCTGGGCGGCGAATTTATCGGAATCTACGCCTACTATCTGGCGTCTCCCCTGTCTTACCTCGTGGCGCTCTTCCCCTCCGATCACATCACCGAGGCACTGCTGCTGATTCTGCTGATCAAGTGCGGCGGATGCGGCGCGACCATGTCCTACTATTTAAAGAAGCACCGTCCGAACGCAAACGCCATCGGGGCGCTGGTCATGTCCACCGCCTACGCGCTCAGCTCCTACATGATCGCCTACGGACACAATACCATGTGGATCGACGCCATGATGCTGCTGCCGCTGACCCTCTACGGTACCGAGCAGCTGATCGTCAAAGGCAAGTTCAGGCTCTATGTGGTCTGCCTGACCCTGACGCTGATCTCCACCTTCTATATCGGCTGGATGACCTGCCTCTTCCTGGTTTTCTATTTCTTCTACTACTATTTCACCTGCAACATACACTACGGCGACAACAACTACTACGGCGAGAAGCTGCACTTCCTGAAATCGCTGATCCGTATGGCGATCGCCTCGCTGACCGCGGTTCTGATCGCCTGCCTGATCATCCTTCCGACCTATTATGCCCTTTCCTTCGGAAAGAATACCTTCTCCGATCCCTCTTGGGATATGGTCTCCCAGTTTGATCTGATCGAATTCTTCGGACAGCTTCTGCCCGGATCCTACAGCACCGTCCGACCCGAGGGACTTCCCTTCGTCTACTGCGGCGTTCTGGCTCTGTTCATGCTGCCGATCTACTTCATCTCCAGACAGGTCAGCGCCAGAGAGAAAATCGGCGGCGGACTGATGCTGGCGATTATGGTCTTCTGCATGAACAACTCGATTGTAGACCTGATCTTCCACGGCTTCCAGCGTCCCAACTGGCTGAACTACCGTTACAGCTTCATGTTCATCTTCCTGGTGGTCGTCTTCGCCGCCCGGGGACTGGAGCATATCAAGGAGATCCGCTTCTCCTACTTTGCCGCCATCGGCGCGGGGATTTTAGGACTGATCCTGCTCTTCCAGACCCAGCACTACGAGTACATCGACGATTTCCTCTGCATCTGGATCAGCATCATCATCGTGGGCGCCAATCTTGCCGCCATCGGATTCGTCAAGATCAAGGAGCATCTGGGACAGGCCGCATACATCGGACTTGCCGCTGTCTGCTGCATCGAGCTGTTCCTGTCGGGCGTACTGACCACCGTATCGCTGGATCAGGATGTGGTCTACTCCAGCCGGAAGGGCTATGTCCAATTCATGAACCGCGTGAAGCCCACCGTCAACTATATCAAGGAGCAGGATTCCTCCTTCTATCGGATGGAGAAAACCATGGCACGCACGGTCTGCGACAACATGGCGCTGAATATCCGGGGGCTGTCCAACTCCACCTCCACCCTGAACGCCTCCACCATCCGGTTCCTCAATCAGATGGGGTACGCATCCTCCTCTCACTGGTCCAGATACAAGGGCGGAACGCCGGTGAACGATTCGCTTCTGGGGCTGAAATACATCCTGTACAGCGGATCGGACGCGATTCCGGGCATCTATTCGAGCTTCTACTCCGACAGCGACAACGATGTATACGCCTATCTGAACGAGTACGCCCTCTCCCTTGCCTACGCCGCTTCGAAGGACATTAAGAATCTGGACATTTCCACCGCCGTGATCGACAAAAAGGGCAGAAACGATCTGATTCGCTATGCTTCCCCCTTCGTAACGCTGAACGCGATCATCACCTCTCTTCTCGGCGAAGAGGAAACGGTAGAGGTATTCAAGCCGGTCAACGCCTCGCTGTCGCTGAACGGCGTCACCTGCACCTACCGCTCCACCGTCTACGAGACGAAGAAGGATTCCCACGGCAATCCCGTGCTGGATGATAACGGCGAGGAAGTCAAGCTAAACATTCCCTATTATTTCTACGTTCCCGATTCCGAGTCGGGCACCCTGCGCTACACGCTGGAGTTTGACGAAAGCTACAAGGACGGCGCGCCGCTCTATTTCTTCTTCTGCTCCAACTATCCCAGAGAAGTCAAGTGGACCTTCTCGGGCAGCGGAGCCGACAAAGAGGGCACCTTCTTTGCCAACGAAAGCGACTGTATCCAGTATCTCGACAATGTATCCTCGGTGAACACCTGCGACCTCACCGTCTCGATCACCAACGACGATTCGATCTTCTATATCATGCAGGATCCCAAGATCTTCTACTATCTGGACGAGGAAGTCTTCATCGACGCGATGGCAAGACTGTCCGAGGGCAACTTCATCATGGACGAAGACTACGGCGAATCCCACTTTACGGGCAGCGTAAACGTACCCGAGGGTCGGAACGTGATGTTCACCTCGATCCCCTACGACGCGGGCTGGAACGTCTATGTGGACGGCAAAAAGGTGACCACCTACGAGACCCTTTCCGCGCTGGTTGCCTTTGACATCACATCCGCAATACGGTAGGCGGCAAGCG
>CAYOON010000215.1:3235-3880 GCA_964405595.1 uncultured Lachnospiraceae bacterium
CGGAGAGCACAAGCTGGAGTTCGTCTACCGATCCTCCTATATGGTGAACGGCTTTATCCTATCGGTGATCGGCGTACTGATCTTCGCGGTTCTGTGCATACTGGACTACTTCTTCATCCGTCCGAAGCGTGCCGACAAGCGGGCGAGGTTTGAAGCGGTACTTGAACAGCGCAGACTGGACGACGAGGCTCGCTATCAGGCACTGCTCGCCCGAGCGGACGCCGCAGACGCGGGGACTCCTACGGATACGTCAGCAACTATCGGCAGCATCGCTGAACCGACGGCTGCGGATCCTGTGGACGCCGCACCGAAGCAGGACGAGACCGAATCAAAGTAATTTTGCAAAACTGACGCCCACCTTCGAAAGAAGGTGGGCGTAAATGCTTGATTTTTTAACGGGTTTTCAGACTATTATACTCGATCTATTGTTCAGCGGAAGTCGTTAGACAGCGGGAAGCGAGGGGGAAGAACCATCTCAAACGCCGAAGGCTCTTCCCCCTCGCGCTCCCTCTTCTCTTGGCTTTTCCGCCGTCGGCATCAGTTCGTCCCTGCTCCCCACGTCCAGACTTGACCCCCCTCATGTCCTGTGCAGATGCCGACGGGATGAAGTTGGCGGGAATTCGTTAGTTTGAATTGGATAGAACC
>CAYOON010000216.1:0-3130 GCA_964405595.1 uncultured Lachnospiraceae bacterium
TGCGAAGCATGATCGGTCTGGGCCTCTTTTGGTCAAAAGAAAAAGCGGACTAACGAGTCTGATGTTGCTTCATGGCTGCGTATGTAGAAACGGTAAAAAATTTTTCCAAAATACTGTGAGGTTTTCGGGGATTCTGCGACTAATAGATACAAACAGATTCCACCGAAAACTCGGAAAGGAGAAAAATCAATGGATAACGGTGCAAGTAGCTACCGCCGTTTCCTTGATGGTGACGATGAAGGCTTTACCGAGATTATAAGGGACTATAAAGACGGACTGATTCTGTTTCTTTTGGGGATCGTCGGCAATTTAGACCTCGCCGAGGAGCTTGCCGAGGATACCTTTGTGAAAATCGTGATCAAAAAGCCGGGATTTCGGGGGAAATCCTCCTTCAAAACATGGCTGTACGCCATCGGCCGCCATACTGCCATGGATGCCTTCCGAAAAAAGCAGTCCTGCGATCTCTCCACGGACGAGCTGGAGGAGTTTCTGCATACCGCAGAGAGCGTGGAGCAGGACTATTTCCGTAAAGAGCGGGATCGTACCCTCCATCTGACCATGCGGGAGCTGAATCCCGCGTACCGGCAGGTACTTTGGCTGATCTACTTCGAGAATTTGAGCAATAAAGAGGCGGCGCAGATCATGAAGAAATCGGTTCACTCCATCGAGACCCTTGTATATCGAGCCAGACAGGCGCTGAAATCGGAGCTTGAAAAGAAGGGGTATACTTATGAAGAATTATAGAGAAATGTCGGCGGATGTCTTCCGCCGCAGGGATGAATGGGCTCGGAAAAGACGGCAGAGGAACCGGATCCTGCTCCGCACGGGATCGGTGTGCGGGATCTGCGTCCTGCTGCTGTCGGCGGGAATGCTCGTTCCCGCGATGATGGGAGTAGAAAAGTGTAATTACAGCCCCAATATTGCGGGGGATCACGCGGCAGACGATCCGAATCCCGACGTTACCGATGGGACAATTCTTTTTGACGCCGATCTCTTCCCGGCGAAACCGATAACCCTGCCGGCACCACAGGATCCGCAGCCGTCGTGCAGCGTGCCGATGCTGTGGGATGATTCGGAAATAATTTTCAATATTGTGCCCAGCTATACGACTCCCGGGAAGCGGCTGGTGGAACGGGTGACGGTTTCCGCCGAGGAGTTCGCGCTGGTTTTCCCGCTGGATGTTTCCGGGTTCCCGCCCGATGCCGAATATGCCTTTGAATATGGAATCGATCCCGATACGCTTGCGATCGACAAGACCGCTTTGGAAAACGGCGTCGTAACGGTTCGGGACGCGCGTACCGGGGAAAGCTGTCATTTCTGTATTTCCGATCGCGGAGCGATTCATGACAGCTGCATCCTACCGGACGAAAGCGACGCCGAAGCGTCGATCCTGTTTGGCAAAGAAGTTCTGCTGTTTCATTTGCTGGGTGAAAAAGAGCTGATTTTCGGGGAATTCAGACTGAAAGATCTGGATATAACCTGTACGTTTTGGGATTGCGACAAGTCGAACGCCGTGAATCTGCTTGAAAATTTAATTGAATCGAATCTGACCGATTAAAAGGAGGTTATTTTATGAAAAAAGCGATTGTTTTCCTGCTGTTGGCGGCCTGTATCGCCATGCTGTCCTCCTGCGCAGATCCCATGGATCCGGGCTTTAACGATGCCGCCGGGCAGGCGGGTTCCGCTATGGACGGCACGGATTTTACCGCAGGCGACACGGCAGATCCCACTGCCGAAAATACCGTGCGGACGGACAGCCCTGCCATCTATCCTTCGGATCCGATTCCCGATTATTCCATGCCCTTTCCGCCTACCCTTCCGGAGAAAATGGATCTGGAATTCTGGATCACCGATGATGTCTCCGGCGTGGATTTCTCGGAGCATCGAGAGATTGACGGATGGTTCGGTGCCCGGCAGTTCTACGGAATGGGCTACGAGCCGATTCTCAATGAGAACGGGGAACCGTGCGATCCCGAACATTCCGTCAAGTATCTGATCACCGCCTTCCCCGATTATGCCGATGGCGGGGAGTATGTCACTCAAATCGAAATCACCGATCCTGCGGTGGAGGTCTACGGTCTGACGGCAGCATCCACGCTGGAGGAGTTCGACCGGGTCATGACGGAAAAAGGTTTTCGGCGGCATGAGACCGACGGCGCGGAATACTGGCATACTTTTACCAAGGATGGTGTATATTTCAGCTTCCTTCTTCATCCCGATAAGACCGAAGGAGAACTTACCATCTGGGCAGAGGTCACCAACCGGACAGGAATTGTTTTTTAGGAGGTTGTTTTATGAGAGGCAAGGACAAATGCAAGATTCTGAAGGAACTGCGCGCACAAATTGCCGCTGCCAACGACATTGAATGGGTCACCGAAAACTGCACCCACAAGGGGGAGTGTCGGGGAACCTGTCCGAAGTGCGAAGCGGAGGTCGTCATGCTGGAGCGTGCGCTGGAACGTCGGAAGGCGTTGGGCAAAACGGTGGCTGTCACCGGGCTTGCGGTTGGGATGATGGTCGCAAGTACGTCCTGTGCGCAGTTTGAGCAGTGGCAGGTCAAGGAAGGGGAAATGCTTATGCCTTCC
Source organism: uncultured Lachnospiraceae bacterium (assembly GCA_964405595.1). Taxonomy (GTDB): domain Bacteria; phylum Bacillota; class Clostridia; order Oscillospirales; family CAG-272; genus CAKSQF01. The sequence goes on from CAYOON010000216.1 coordinate 2,586, forward strand.
GATCAAACGACCGCCGCAGCGCAGGTGACAACGAGTGCCGGTCAAACAGTCACGGAGGGAATCGAATTTGATGGTATGATGGGTGTGCCTGTGGCTGAGATCTTATATTACTATACCGACTTTACCCTTTGTCAGTCCCGAACATTTGAAACGACGAAAGAAATCTATTTTGAAGGAGTCGGGCACCAATCGGCCAGATGGCTTCCCGAAGGTGTTCGCTTTGAGGTCATCGGAGAAACAGCCGATATGTGGCTGGTTCGTTACGAAGACAGCTATTACTGCGTTTGGAAAGACGAACTGAACGAATGTGCTTCCGAGGTGCTGACGGACACAGAAACACCTGACGTTGAGGATTGAATCTGACCGATTGAAAGGAGGTCGTTTTATGAGAGGCAAGGACAAATGCAAGATTCTGAAAGAGCTGCGCGCACAAATTGCCGCCGCCAACGACATTGAATGGGTCACCGAAAACTGCACTCACAAGGGGGATTGTCGGGGAACCTGTCCGAAGTGCGAAGCGGAGGTCGTCATGCTGGAGCGTGCGC
>CAYOON010000216.1:3230-3864 GCA_964405595.1 uncultured Lachnospiraceae bacterium
AAACGGTGGCTGTCACCGGGCTTGCGGTTGGGATGATGGTCGCAAGTACGTCCTGCTCGATGTTTGAGCAGTGGCAGACACGGGATGTTGCGGGTGATATGGTTTCGCCTTCCGATCAAACGACCACCGCGGCGCGGGTGACAACGAGTGTTCGTCAAACGATCACGGAGGAATTGGTAACTGCCGGTACGATGCCTGCGGAGATCTACTATTATACCGACTTCACCCTCTGTCAGTCCCGCACATTTGAAACGACGAAAAAATTCTATCTTGATGAAGTCGTGGACAGCGACGGGAATCGATCCTCCTACAGAAGTCTTTCCGAAGGCGTTCGCTTTGAGGTTATCGGAGAAACAGACTATCTGTGGCTGGTTTGCTACGAAGACAGCTATTACTGCGTTTGGAAAAGCAATCTGGACGAATACGCACGGGAAGTGCTGGCGGACACAGAAGTACCCGACGCTGCGGATTGATGGGTAAATCTGCTTCTAAAAATCGAGCATAATTGCTTGATTTTTGACCGGATTTTCTTGTTTTTATTCTCTACCCATTGTTCAGCGGAGGTCGTTAGTTAGCGGGAAGCGAGGGGGAAGAATGATCTCAAGTGCCGAACACTCTTCCCCCTCGCGCTCCC
>CAYOON010000217.1:0-3861 GCA_964405595.1 uncultured Lachnospiraceae bacterium
ACGGGGTCTCAACCGAGGCAAGATAGGGGTACTCCTCGGTTCCGAACGCCTCGTACGCCGAAACCGTCGCGCTTCCCGCGCTCCTATTATAGATCGCGTGGATGGGTTCCCCGTTGTACAGCAGAATCTGTCCGGCGGTATTCTCCACATATTTCACCGTCCGGCTTGCATCGATGGTGCCGGAGTACTTGTGACAGTGATGATCGGTGCATACGTCAAATCCGTCCGCACTGTGTCGTCCCAACATCCGGTAAGCGTTGGTACGAAGGATCACCGCCATCGCCTTCGCAGCCTCTGCGGGGCAATCCTCCGAAATCTCTCCCGGAAGAATCGCGCTGACGTAATCTTCCAGCCGGAAGGTGTTGACCACCCGAAGACGGGATGTCTCGCCGAGCTCTCTGATAAAGGTCAGATAACCGTCATAATCCTTACCGTCTTTATCGGACAGCGCGCCCTGCTCTGCCCGGACGATCACGGTTCGATCTTTGGTCACGACCTCGCAGAGGACGCTGTGCTCGGGGCAGTCAAGGACGGTGAATCCACGTCCCTCTGAACTGACCACCGAGGAGGTAAGATCCATATACTGCTGGAGTCCGGTAATTGTGCGCTCCGCCTCTTCTTCGGTATCGAACTGACCGATGCGGATATAGTATTTTCCGTCCTCGTAAGCGGGATAAATGGTATCGGTATAGCCGTCCAGTACGCCGGATTGCTTCAAATCATCCATATACTTATCGATATTTTCCGCAGTATAGGGATCCTGCGTCACTGTGCCCGATTGCGAGGGCGGGTTGATCAACACGGGATTGTCCTGACCCGATCCCACCTGACCGGAGCGAAACACATAGGAAGAAATCTGAACATGGTAGGGCTTGGTCAGCGGGACACCCTCGTCGGATGCCTGTACATTGACGCCTACATAGGACAGTCTGGTATCCGGACAGATGTCAACAGATAGTTTACCGGAACGAAAAAGTAGATTTCCCGTGCTGTCGGACAGAGAAAAAACGCTCGCCGATGCCAGCGTGAAACTCTGTACGGCAGAGTCGCCGTAACAAAGTCCCACGCTGATTTCGGTGGATGCCAGTTCGGACGGCGCAAGGGAATCCGCGCTTGCCACATCTGAAAACGACTGCAGCAGCATGATTACGATAGCAATCACCATCACAATCCCGAGGAATCCGCACATCAGCCGAACCCACAGCTTATCCGAAGGTTCCTTACCCGAATAGCTGCCTCCCTTTTTTGCAGACATTGTTTTTCTCCTTTCAGAATTTGCAGTTTTCTGCAATTGCAGCTTTCCTGCTTTTGCAGTTTTCCTGCGATAATCATATCAGTTTAAGCTGATTTTCTCCGATCTCCATAGCACCCATAGCGACGCCGGCAGCGGGAATTTTCAGTTTGCGATAGGACTTGCCGCCGTTTTGCTGATAGTCCCGGATCACTTTGACAATCTTCTGTCCGCTCTTAAGCGCAAACAGAGCAACGCCCTGCGAGGATCGGGTAGTTTTCACCGGGATCAGCGAGGAATCAATCAAGATTGCCTTTCCCGCATCACTGATCAGCAGCAGATCGGTAGATTTATCCTCGTAGAAGATGGCAACGATGGGGGATACGTCACTGTAAGCGCCGGTCAGCTTCCGTCTGTTGGACTTTGTGGCGTAGGCCGACACGGGAACGCGTACACCCTTGCCGTTTTCAAAAATGAAGATGAAGTTCCCGCTGTCTTCCTCATTCCGGAATGCTTTCATAAAGATCGCCCTCTCTCCGCGATCAAAGCCGATCTTTGCCGGAACGTAATCGCCCCTGGCGGAGGCTTTGGCAATCTCGAACTGCTCAACTTTGTATTTGTAGCACTGGCATTTGTCCGAGAAGAAATAGAGGATGTCCTGATTATCCGCATTCTCGCTGACAAATACCTCATCGTTCTCTTTGAGCTTTTGCTCGTCGCTCTGCTTGATGGACTGGGTGGGAATTTTCTTGAAATAACCCTCTTTGGTGAAGATCAACTGAACGGGATAGCTTTCCACCGTGTCCTCTTCTACATACTCGACCAGATCCTCTTCATAGATGAGCTGGGTCATACGGGGCTTGCCGTATTTTGCCTTGATCTCCCGAAGCTGCTTCGCGATATAGGTCTTGAGCCTTGCCTCGGAAGAAATCAGATCCTCCAGATCGGCGATTTCCTCGGTCAGCGCGGCGATTTCGTCTGTACGTTTGAGGATATACTCACGATTTAAGTTGCGCAGTTTGATTTCGGCGACAAATTCAGCCTGAATCTCGTCGATACCGAATCCCTTCATCAGGTTGGGAACCACGTCCTTCTCGTTAGGGGTCTGTCGAACGATACGAATCGCCTTGTCGATGTCCAGCACGATCTTGGCAAGACCTTGCAGAAGGTGGAGACGATCCTTCTTCTTTTGCAGATCGAAGGTCAGCTCTCTCTTCACGCATTCCATGCGGAATTTGATCCATTCCTTGAGAATGTCGATAATTCCAAGCTGTTTCGGTACGTTTCCGATCAGCACGTTGAAGTTACAGGAGAAGTTGTCCTGCAATGCGGTCAGCTTGTACAGCTTGTTCATCAGCTGATCGGGATCGACGCCCCGGCGCAGGTCAAGAGTCAGTTTGAAGCCGGAAAGGTCAATCTCATCCCGGAAGTCAGTGACTTCCTTCAGCGAACCGTCTTTGAACAGCTCGGCCAGCTTCTTCATAATGACCTCAACCGTGGTCGAATAGGGGATCTGCAAAATTTCAATACAGTTATTCTTCTTGTCGTAAGTATACTTTGCCCGCACAGCAAAGGAACCCACGCCTGTGGCGTAAATGTCGGCAAGCTGCTTGCGATTATAGATCAGCAGGCCTCCGCCGGGAAAATCGGGAGCTTTGATAATATCGAGGATCTGATCCACGTCGGTATGGGGATTGCGCAGGATCTGGATGGTTCCGTCGCAGATTTCCGCCAGATTGAAGGAGCAGATTCTGGACATCAGTCCGACCGCGATACCCATGTTTGGCGAAACCAGAATATTCGGAAAAGACGTGGGCAGCAGTACCGGTTCGGTAGTGGTATTATCGTAGTTCGGCACAAAATCGACGGCGTTTTTATCGATACCGCGGAAAATCTCATTACAGAAGCTGTCCAACTTGACCTCGGTATAACGGGAAGCGGCAAATGCCATCACCGATGAATACTGTTTTCCGAAGGAACCCTTGGAATCCACAAAGGGGTGCAGCAACGACTCGTTTCCGCGTGTCAGACGGACGAGAGTTTCGTAAATCGAGGCATCACCGTGGGGATTCAGGTGCATGGTCTGACCGACGACGTTCGCCGACTTGGTACGGGGACCGGTCAAAAGACCCATTTTCAGCATCGTATAGAGGATCTTTCGGTGGGACGGCTTGAATCCGTCAATCTCGGGAATCGCACGGGATATGATGACCGACATTACATAGGGCATGTAGTTTTTCTCGACGGTTTCGGTGATCGGTTGATCTGTAATGGGAGCAACTTCGTCAATTCTGTCGCGTAAATCCTCTTTTTTCTTCTTCGCCATATGCGCTCCTTATGCGTAAATTATAGTTTTATTATCTGGTATCCGGCCGCCTTCAGCATTCGGTTGTAGATCGCAAGCCCCAGATCGTGCATCGCCGGAAGTTTGGCATAGATCAGCTTAATTTCGGGATGATGATCGAATTCCCGCAGCAGATCAAACAGTCGCTTGCCCTGCCCGCGCTGATCGGCAAGACTGCCCAGTCCGAACACATTCGGAAACCCGGAAAGGGTCGTATATTCCTCGTATGCGATCAGCGCCACCGACGGATCGTTCAAATGCCCCTGCATGAACGCCTCTACGGCGG
>CAYOON010000218.1:0-3850 GCA_964405595.1 uncultured Lachnospiraceae bacterium
AAGAGCCTTCGGCGTTTGAGATGGTTCTTCCCCCTCGCTTCCCGCTAGCTAACGATCTCCGCTGAACTATAGGTAGAGAATAATTACAAGAAAACCCTGTCAAGAATCAAGCAAATATGCTCAATTCTGACCGGCTTCCCCTTTTTGTCGATTACCATTTTCAAAAAACTCCTTTTCACAACCCCTTTTCATTACTGTCGAATATATTTCCCAAAAAGATAAAAAATTTCCGTTTTCCTCTTGACAAATACCCCATAGGGGTATATAATATAAATACCCCCATAGGGTATCTTCTCCATGGATGAACAAATTCATCCACGGGAAACCCATGGATGAATTAGAAAGGATTGGAAAGAATATGGATGAAAGCTGTCCCGCCTGCGGGAAAAAGAAGGAGCGATCCGAAGAGGAACTTCGGATGCTGATCAACCGACTGAATCGGATTGAAGGGCAGATCCGGGGGATCCGGGGAATGCTGGAAAACAGCGCCTACTGCACTGATATTCTGACCCAAGTCTCCGCCGTCAACGCCGCGCTGAACGCCTTTAGCAAGGAGCTTCTGGCGAACCACATCCGCACCTGCGTCGCCCGCGACATCCGGGAAGGCAAGGACGAAACGGTGGACGATCTGGTGGAAACTCTTCGGAAACTGATGAAATAAGGAAGGATTCGTATGACACAATACAATGTTACCGGTATGAGCTGCGCCGCCTGCTCCGCCCGGGTCGAAAAGGCGGTCCGAGCTGTGAAGGGCGTGCAGTCCTGCGCGGTCAGCCTGCTGACAAATTCCATGGGCGTGGAGGGAGACGCCTCCCCCGACGCCGTGATCAAGGCGGTAGAAGCGGCGGGCTACGGCGCATCGGTCAAGGGTGCGGCGGCTGATCCCGTCCCCTCCGGAGGAACAGATCCCCTTGCGGACAGGGAGACTCCCGTTCTCCTTCGCCGTCTGATCGCCTCGCTGGGATTCTGGATCGTGCTGATGTACATCTCCATGGGACACATGATGTGGGGATTCCCTCTGCCCGCCTTTCTGGCAGACGATCACGTTGCCATGGGAATCAGCCAGCTGATTCTGACGGCAATCATCATGGTGATCAACCAGAAATTCTTCATAAGCGGCTTTAAAGGGCTGCTCCACCGGGCGCCCAACATGGATACGCTGGTTGCGCTGGGCAGCTCCGCCGCCTTCCTCTACAGCACATACGCCCTGTTCGCCATGTCGGGCGCGCAGGTTCGAGGCGATCACGCCGCCGTCATGGCCTATATGGACGAATTCTACTTCGAATCGGCGGCCACGATTCTGACGCTGATCACGCTGGGCAAGACGCTGGAGGCCAGATCCAAGGGCAAAACCACCGACGCCCTCCGGAGCCTCATGCAGCTGGCTCCCGACCGGGCAACCCTGATCGTGGACGGCGTGGAGACCGAGGTTTTGGTGTCCGCTCTGAAAAAGGGCGATCACTTCGCCGTCCGTCCCGGCGAGCGGATCCCGGTGGACGGGGTCGTAATCAAGGGAAGCTCCGCCGTGGACGAATCGGCGCTGACCGGGGAGAGCATCCCGGTAGACAAGGCAGAGGGCGCGGGCGTGTCTGCCGGAACGGTCAACAAATCGGGCTATCTGATCTGCGAGGCGACCCGGGTCGGCGAGGATACCGCCCTGTCCGCCATTATCCGCATGGTCAGCGACGCCGCCGCTACCAAGGCTCCCATCGCCAAGATTGCCGACCGGGTTTCGGGCATCTTCGTACCCGCCGTCATCACGATCGCGCTGTTTACCGTCGGGATCTGGCTGATTCTCGGTCAGAGCGCGGGATTTGCGCTGGCAAGAGGAATCTCGGTGCTGGTCATCAGCTGTCCCTGCGCACTGGGACTTGCGACCCCGGTTGCGATCATGGTCGGAAACGGCGTGGGCGCCAGAGGCGGGATCCTGTTCAAGACGGCTACCGCTCTGGAAAACGCCGGGAAAACCGACATTGTGGTGCTGGACAAAACGGGCACGATCACCAAGGGTCAGCCCACCGTCACCGACATTCTGCCCGCTCCGGGGATGGATGCGGATACCCTGCTCTCCCTCGCCGCCGCGTTGGAGAAGAACAGCGAACATCCGCTGGCAAGGGCGATCCTTGCAGAGGCGGACGCACGGGGCGTGCAGGCAGGCGAGGTCGAGGACTTCCGGGCACTGCCCGGCAACGGTCTTCGGGCGCGCTGGCAGGACAGCGAGCTGATCGGCGGATCGCTTGCCTATCTGGAAAGTCTGACAGCCATCGGCGACGAACTGCGCAAGGCGGCATCCGATCTGTCCGGGGAGGGCAAAACGCCCCTGCTTTTCGTGCGGGATAACGAGCTGTTGGGGCTGATCGCGGTCGCTGACGTAATCAAGGAGGACAGTCCCGCCGCCATCGCGATGCTGAAGAACATTGGCATCCGGGTCGTAATGCTGACCGGCGACAATCCACGCACCGCCGCCGCCATCGGCAGACAGGCCGGGGTGGACGAGGTGATCGCCGGGGTACTCCCCGACGGGAAGGAAGCGGCTGTGGCGAAGTTACAGGAGAGCGGCAGGGTTGCCATGGTAGGCGACGGAATCAACGACGCGCCCGCCCTGACCCGGGCTGACGTGGGGATCGCCATCGGCGCGGGAACCGACGTCGCCATCGACGCCGCCGACGTGGTGCTGGTCAACAGCCGGCTGACCGACGTCCCTGCGGCCATCCGGTTGAGCCGTCGGACGCTTGTCAACATCAAGGAGAATCTCTTCTGGGCGTTCATCTACAATGTTATCGGGATCCCGCTGGCGGCGGGCGCGTTCATCCGGCTGTTCGGATGGGGGATGGATCCCATGTACGGTGCCGCAGCCATGAGTTTATCCAGTTTTTGCGTGGTGACCAACGCGCTGCGGCTGAATTTTGTGAAAATCCACGATTCCCGGCATGACCGGAGAATTCGGGGAAAGAACGGCGGAAATACCGCTCAATACAAGGAGGATCATACTATGGAAAAGACCATGAAAATCGAAGGAATGATGTGTTCGCACTGCGAGGCAAGAGTGAAGAAGGCTCTGGAGGCACTGTCCGGCGTAGAATCGGCCGCTGTCAGCCACGAAAGCGGAACCGCGGTTGTGACGCTGACCTCGGACGTGTCCGACAAGAAGCTCAAAAAAGCCGTCGAAGCCGAGGGATACAAGGTACTCGACTGATCGCAGTCAAACTTATCGGGAAAACCATGACCCGCACGGCATGACAGCCGTGCGGGTCGGTTTTATTGAAATCTCTTAATGTTTACCGGCATTTTTGCTTGCTTCCACGCTGGCTCTGCCAATCTCACGGCTCGCCTCAACGCTGGCTTTGCCGACGTCAGCGTGCTTTTTTGCGGCTTTCTTACCGGCTTCCTCACGAGCGGCCTGTTCCTTTGCAAGACGCTTCTTGGCATCCTCCGCGGATTCCCCCTCATGGGTCAGGAATCTGTCTACAAACGCGTCCTCGACCTTCTTATACGCGCCGACCACACCGTCCTCAATCTTCTTGTAGCCTTCGACAACCGTCTCGGCGATCTTCTCATTTGCTTTTTTCAGTTTGGATTCAGACATTTTATTTTCCTCCTATATCATGTAAATATTTTGTTTATTACTTCAATCCCTTGCAGAGCGGGATCAGTCCAAGCAGAAGAACGATAACGACCACACCGACGATGATCCCCCAGACCATCTGGCTCGCCACGAGAACCATACACATACCTGCGCCAAATACCATCGCACTGAAAATGCTGTACAGAGTAATCCCGATGGCTTTGCCGTTGCCTCCTGGGTGAGGTTTCCGTCGGCATCGGCGACATAAAGTTCGCCGGGGTTCTC
>CAYOON010000219.1:0-3811 GCA_964405595.1 uncultured Lachnospiraceae bacterium
CCCTCGTCGAAATCGCCGAAGGTCCACTCTTCAATCCGATCGCGGATCGCCGTCTTGCCGGTCTCAATATAGCCGGACAGCCCGGACAGGACCTCCTCGACCGCCTTTTCAATGGCCTCGTCGGTATAATCGTATTTTGAGGCAAAGCCCAAAGTATTTTCGTAGTCGTATTGCCGCATTACGGTGTCGGAAAACTTGTCGGCAAAGGGTCCGAAATCCCGAAACTCTGCCACCACGATAAAACCGTGGGTCAAATCAGGCAGCCGCAGAAGCAGTCGGGTGATACCGTCGCCGCAGTCAACGGAATATACGCCGTCTTTGAGCTTGCTGAAGCCATATGGGGCGAGGAGCGCGCCGATCTTTTTTTGTAAAGCCGATTTTTTCATATTCATCCTAAATATCAACGCCGGATTTGCTCCCGGAGATCGGAAAGGGTCATTCAGATTAAGTATAGCACATTCTTTGCCGAATTTCAAGCATTTTAAGCAACATTTTCCAATATTTCAAAATAAACCCGGCGCAAGCGTCAGCGCGGGAAGCAGTTCGGTCAGAATCCCGTCCAGATCGGACATGGGCAGCGGATTTTGTCCGAGTCCGCACTCCAGCGTGAAGGAGGGCAGCCCCATCCCGGCGATCAGCCAGTCGGTCAGCCCGCCGTAGGCGGCCGTCCCCTCGGGAACGGACAGGCTATATCCGGTCAGCGTCGCCAGCCGCTCGGCAATCGCCCTGCACCCCGGCAGAACCGTTCCGCCCGAGCTGTAGTAAATCACCCTTCCCTGCGTATGCAAGGTGATCACTCCCGTGATTCCCTCGGTGATCACTCCCGTGATTCCCTCGGTGATCACTCCCGTGATTCCCTCGGTGATCACTCCCGTGATCCCCTCGGTAAACACCCCTGAAATCTGCTCGAGATGGCATCGGATCCAATCGGCTACCGCCCGGCTTTCCGGCTCGCTTTCGGGACAGACCCCCGCGTATTTCGTCGCCCCCGGATAGATCCCCCGCTCCCGCTCGATCCGCCGGTACTCCACGAATCCCGCGTCGTAGTTGTGGTTGAGATCCACCCCCCGGACGTTCGCCTGCCATCTTGAAAAATCGCCGTCCGGCTGCATGTAGAAAAGCGTCCGGATCCGATCGGTTTTGCCCGCAAGAATCGGCGCATGGATTCCGTGAATGCAGAGATCGGCGCCGTCGGGATTGAGCATGGGCAGAATGGCGTACCGATACCCACAGTCCGCCCCCGACTCCGCCAACTGCCAAGCAAATGCCAGCAGCACCGAGGTCGTGATCGACTCCATCCCGTGATGCGTCCCCACATACAGACAGCATTGCTCCCCCTGCCCGATTGTAAGCAGTTCAATCGGCCGCCCCAGCACGCTGTAACCGACCGTCTGCCTCCTGATTCCCGGAAACCGTCCCGTCAACAGCTCCACCGACCGCAGATATGCCGCACCGTCCATTTTTCCATGAATCAACCGCTCAAATTCTTTTTTCGAATCGCTCATTTGATCGCCTCCCGATCGCTTTTACTTTATACTATGCGATTCCGATCCGCGGGGAAGGTGTCGTTCATAATTTGTTTACAACATTTCCGTAAAAAAATCGAACATTTGTTTGAAATTTTGAGAAAAATGTGCTATAATAAAAAAAATGTTTCGAATTCGAAAAGGGGAACCGACTATGGAAAAGTTAAACGATAAGGAAGCCGAGATGCTGGAGTTCATTACCGAGTTCACCCGTAAGAACAGCTATCCGCCCAGCGTCCGGGATATTCAGCAGGGACTGGGCTATAAGTCTACCTCTACCGTACATAACTATCTGGAAAGGCTGAACGATAAGGGCGCGATCAACAAGTCCTCCGGCAAGAGCCGCAGTCTGCGTGCCGGGGATCTCACCCCCGAACAGAAAGATTACGCGACCATTCCGCTGGTCGGTAAGGTCACCGCGGGTATGCCCATCCTTGCTGTGGAAAACATCGAAGGCTATCTGAATTTTCCGCTGGTCAAGCGTTCCTACAGAGAATCCGCCGGATCGCTGTTCGCCCTGCACGTTCAAGGTGAGAGTATGATCGAGGCGGGCATCATGAACGGGGATATCATCGTCGTTCAGAAGGAGGATGTGGCCGAAAACGGCGAGATCGTGGTCGCCATGATCGACGACTGTGCAACCGTCAAAGCATTCTACAAGGAGAACGGACACTTCCGTCTCCAGCCCCGCAACTCCAGCATGGAGCCCATCATCGTAGACGACTGTACCATCCTCGGCAAGGTGATCTCCGTCATGCGCTTCTACAACTGATTTTCCCGATTGACTATCCAGAAAGGCTTATCGGTAACATGAAAACGAAATCCTCCCTCTTTTTCGGCAGACGGGCGATCCTCTTCTATTCGCTGATCGTTCCCCTGCTCCGGGTGCTGATTCTCACCCCGCTTTTGCAGATCCTGACCCCCAATCTCAATTTGGCAAGCGGCGTTCCCTACGCAATCCTCTTCTTCCTGTCCGACCTGATCACCCTGACTGCGCTGTTCGCGGTTCTGGGTCTGTCCATTCACGCCTTTTACACAAAACGGAATCAGGATGCGACGCTGGCGTTTGCCTGTCAGTGCGCGTCACTAGTCTTTGTGGGCGTGCTGTTGCAGGCGGGGATCTACTGTCTTCTGGCGTTCTTGGACGAGAGCTTCACCGGAATTTCGTTCTCGCTGTGCAACTATTCGCTGAATACCCTTCTGACCGGAGGGCTGGTCAGCGCGCTGACGCAGTCCTTCTTCGGGATCCTGCTTCTGCTGGTGATCCTCTGCATCTCCTTTCTCGCGGCGGCCATGCTCCGGAACCGAGCGCATCTGAAACGGATCCGTACCGACGATCAGACCATCGCCGAGGTGGAGGAAAAGCAGAATCCCATCCGTCCGTCGGTGCTGGCGGTAACAGCGATCTTTTTCTTCACGAACCTGATCAACTACGTTTTCGAAACGCTGTCTACGCTGACTGATTTTGACTTCAATATCCGTCTGTCCTATCTGCCCACGATACTCAGTCCCTATATCCGGCTGATGATCTACACGGTTCTCTGCTACTACGCAGTCTACTTCTTCGCAACCCATGCGGCCGGTGCCGCTCTTTCCGCAAAGGAGCAATCGAAGAGACCGTCGAAGGTCGGAAAAAAGGAGCGCTAATTCATTCCGCATTCTGAAAATACCATACCAGCAAGGAGAAATCACGGTGAACACATCAAAGCTGATCATAATAAGAGGCAATTCCGGCAGCGGAAAGACCTCTGCCGCCAAGGCGCTACAGGATCGGTTCGGCGACAACACGATGCTGATTTCGGCGGATATGGTTCGCATGAGTATTCTGAACACCACGGACAGCGGTCATAAAGACAAGCCGTTAGCGGTGCCTTTGATGATTTATCTGCTCGAATACGGCAGACGCCATTCAGAGGTTGTAATCGTTGAGGGCATCATGCCCACGGTACGGTACATGCCGCTGTACGAAGTGGCTCTTCGGGAGTTCGGCGAGAATATTTTCGCCTACTACTACGATCTGCCCTTTGAAGAGACCCTGCTCCGCCACAGTACAAAGCCGAACCGCAACGATTTTGGCGAGGCGGATATGCGCAGATGGTGGCGGGACAAGGATTTCATCGGAATCATCCCGGAGACGATTCTGACAAAGGAGCTCTCTCTGTCCGACGCGGTGGATATGATTTATGAGGCGGTAAAACAAGGAAAGTAACTCCCCTTATACGCAAATGGACTGTAAAAAGCGTCTATAGAAAATGAAATCAAAAAAGCGCAAACTCGGGCATATT
>CAYOON010000220.1:0-2499 GCA_964405595.1 uncultured Lachnospiraceae bacterium
AGAAATACCATCCCGATATGAATCCCGGCGATAAGGAAGCGGAAGCAAAGTTCAAAGAGGCAAACGAGGCCTACGAGGTGCTGTCCGACGCTGACAAGAAGGCGAGATACGACCAGTACGGCTTCGCCGGGGTTGACCCGAACATGGGCGGCGGCGCAGGCGGCGGATTTGGCGGATTCTCCGCCGATTTTGGCGATCTGGGCGACATTTTCAGCTCGATCTTCGGCGGAGGATCTTCCTCCAGAAGACGGAACGGCCCCATCCGGGGAGACGATCTCCAGGAGCAGCTGGTGGTCTCCTTCGAGGAGGCGGTGTTCGGCTGCAAGAAGCAGGTGAACTATAACCGCATCGAGAAGTGCCAGACCTGCTCGGGCAGCGGCGCACAGCCGGGTACTGCTCCCGAGACCTGTACCGCCTGCGGCGGAACCGGACAGGTTCGCTTTACCCAGCGTACCATGCTGGGCATGATGCAGTCCACCAAGGCCTGCGATAGCTGTCACGGCAGCGGTAAGATCATTAAGAATCCCTGTACCTACTGCCACGGCAAGGGCTACGTTCGGATCCGGAAGAATCTGGAAATCAACATCGACGCCGGAATCGAGGACGGCACCCCCATCGCCATCCGCGGCTACGGCAACGACGGCAGAAACGGCGGCCCCGCGGGCGATCTCTTCATCTATATACACGTTCGTCCCCATAAATTCTTCGAGAGGGACGGGAACGACGTCTACTGCGAGATCCCGATCACTTTCGTGGAGGCGGCATTGGGCGCCGACATCGACGTTCCGACGCTGGTAGAGGGAGAGACGGTCAAGTATCATATTCCCGAGGGTACCCAGACGGGAACCATGTTCACCATCCGCGGCAAGGGAATCAAGCAATATCGCGGGAAAAACTACGGAAATCTGCTCTTCCGCGTGGTCGTAGAGACGCCCACCGGACTGAACGAGACCCAGAAGCAGCATCTGCGCGATTTCGCCGAATCCTGCGGCAATAACGGATTTAACAAGAAGCGCGGATTCAAGAAAAAGAAATGAAAGTTTTAAAGAATCCTTTGGATTCTTTAAAACTACGAGTTTTTGACTTAGTCGGCTGCCGCCGACTATTTCGCCGGAGGCGAAACCGTCACAAACTCGCGGTATCCGAAAGAAAGGTATGAAAACTATGGCAAGCGATTGGACACAAATCAAGGTGACCTGCAAGCACGAGGATCTGGACGAGCTGTGCGCGGTCATGAGCATGCTGGATAATAATCTGATGATCGAGGATTACAGCGATATTGACGAGAATCTAAAGCCCGTCTACGGCGAACTGATCGACGATACGATCCTGAACGCCGATCCCGGAATCTGCGCGGTCAGCATCTTCGTTCCCAAGGAGCGCAGCTATACCGACTCGGTGGCATTTCTGAACGAGCGTCTGCGCACACTCGGACTGGAGACCGAAATCACCGTGGAAGGCCTCCGGGAGGAGGACTGGTATAACGCGTGGAAGGCGGGCTATGAGCCGGTACATATCGGCAATCACCTAACCGTCGTTCCCGCGTGGCAGGAATACAACGCGGCAGAGGATGAGATCACCATCCGGATGGATCCCGGCATGGCGTTCGGTACGGGAACCCACGAAACCACCCGTCTTTGCGCCGCTATGGTGGAGAAACATATGCCCAAGGATGCCAGAGTGCTGGACATCGGTACGGGTAGCGGGATTCTGTCGCTGTTCGCACTGAAGCTGGGCGCGAAATCGGCAAACGCCTACGATATTGACCCCGTGGCGGTACGGGTAGCGCGCGAGAACGCCGTCGATAACGGCGTAACGGGATTTTTCTGCGATACTTCGGATCTTTTGAAGAACGTAGATCTGTCGGGCGGTAAATACGACTTCGCCATGGCGAATATCGTTGCCGATATTCTGATCCGTATGTCCGAGGCCGTGGCGGATTACCTCTGCGACGGCGCGAAGCTGGTCTGCTCGGGGATTATCGAGGGTCGGTGCGACGATGTGATCGCCGCTATGGAGAATCACGGGCTGGTTCTCTGCGACGAAGCGGGCGAAAACGACTGGAAAGTTGTCGTTTTTTCAAAAAAGGCTTGACAAGCGGAGAAATTTGTGGTATAATTCGAAAAATAGTATTCTGACTCGCAGATTAAATTTGCTTTCGGTCAGAAGGAAAAGGAATGATTAGATATGAAAAAGGTTCTGACGCTGATTGCAATTCTGGCAATATCCCTGTCTGTTTGCGCCTGCTCGGGCAATACGGAAGAGACTACTGCGGGATCCACCTCGGGTACGCCCGTGCAGTCGAATTCTACCGACGATTCCTCCACATCCGCCCCCAGGGAACGGAGATAGGGCAGGCGATCCCCCTGGTCCGGGGCCGGGGTGAAGTCGATGCCGTTGTAAATGGCATAGAAGCGGTCCGCCGGGAAGTTTCGGGAAATCAGCAGGTCCACCATGGCGTCGGACACCCCGATGCGGTAGTCCAGCCGCCGCAGCGCC
>CAYOON010000220.1:2509-3810 GCA_964405595.1 uncultured Lachnospiraceae bacterium
GGAACTGGGGACAAGACGAATACGTCAACTCCGGCGGGTTCAAGCGATAAACCCACGGTAACCAGCCCCGATGACTCCGGCTGGGGCGAACTGATTCCGCTGGAATAATATGAACAGAAAAGAATGAGATTCGAGGCTCTGCCCCGAATCCTTCTTTTTTTGAGCGATGATGGCCCGATTTTGGTGCAAAACCGGAAAAGTTGAATTCTTTTTCGGAAATGCTTGACTTTTTTCGGGAAAAATGGTACAATAAAAAGAAGGACAAGCGTCGGTACGCCGACGGCTCCGGGAATGCCGGAAAAATACTCACTATTAAGAAAGCGAAAGGCACGGTCAGAGAATGGCAGCAAAAAAGAATAACGTCAACGAATACGGCGACGGAAGTATAGAGAGCTTACAGGGCGCGGAGCGAGTCCGCCGCAAGCCGGAGGTTTACCTCGGAACCAGCGGACTGGAAGGCTGCGAACATGCCTTCTTCGAGATTCTGTCCAACTCGCTGGACGAATCCAGAGAGGGCTACGGTAACGTGATCCGCATCACCGTATGGAAGGATAAGTCTGTGGAGGTGGAGGATGACGGCCGAGGCGTTCCCATGGGCTGGAACGAGCGGGAAGGCCGCTATAACTGGGATCTGATCTACTGCGAGCTGTACGCCAGTGGTAAGTATAAGAATAACTCCGAATCCTCCTCCTATCAGTATTCGCTCGGAACCAACGGCCTTGGCGCCTGCGCTACGCAATGTTCCAGCGAGTATATGGACGTCTACTCCTACAGCGGCGGGAAAATCTCCGAGATGCACTTCAAAAAGGGCGAACCCCAAGGCGACCTTGTTGTGCGGGATATTCCGAGAAGCTCTCAAAAAAAGCACGGCACGATCATCCGTTGGCGCTCCGATCTGGAGGTCTTCAAGTCCATCGACATGCCCAAGGAGTACTTCGTGGAAGTACTCAAGAAGCAGGCGGTGGTCAATGCCGGGATTCGCTTTATCCTGAAATACGAGGATCCGATCGACGGCTTCTCCGAGGAGGAATACTACTACGAAACCGGTATCGAGGAACGTGTGCGGGAGCTGTCGCTGGGCAAGGCGATCACCGAGCCCCATTCCATCCGGAAGGAGACGAAGGGTCGGGACCGGGAGGATCTGCCCGAGTACAAGCTCCTGATGGAGGCTTCCTTCTGCTTCACCGACGCCACCGCATCGGCGGCCGAATACTATCACAAGTACAGCTGGCTGGAGTACGGCGAGACGCCGGAGGATGCCGCGAAATCGGCCTTCCTGTCCACGATTCATAAATATATGA
>CAYOON010000221.1:0-3803 GCA_964405595.1 uncultured Lachnospiraceae bacterium
CGACGGGCGACCAAAGGCGCTGCCTTTGGAAACCGCCACCTTTTGAAAAAGGTGGGCGAAAACTTTTGAAAAGGCTCGCTGTTTCGTTCAGGCGACAGCCGTCCGAACGAAAATCGACAGGCTATAGATGAAAAACAGATCGAAAATCGCCAGAATCGCCATAAAATACCCCACCAGCTTCGAGGCATCGTCGATCAGCGCCGGAACCGTCTCCCCGCCCACCGCCTGCGAAATGGAACCCGCAATCGACAGTGCCCACTTGGTAAACAGCAGTGTCAGCATCGGCGACAGCGACAGCAGGATCACCACCGTCACCCCCACCGTTCCCACCATCCCTTTGAGGGCGGAAATCCCGGAAGTCAGCGTCCGCAGACTCTCGCTGACCATCCCGCCGATAATCGGAACGCTCCCCGCCGCCGCAAACTTCATCGCCCGCATCGCCACGCTGTCCGCTGCCGCCGCAAGAGAGGTCTGGAAGGTCATAATCACCGATAAAACCGTCATAATCAGCGTAATCAGCGTCACCGTAAACTTCTGCATCGACTTCACGAAGGGGCGCAGGTTCATCGATCCGGCAATCCCCGAAATCAACGTACCCGAAAAGCTGATTTCCAGCACGGGTAGCAGAAGAATATAGGATAGCTTCTCCGCCAGCATCAGCATCCACGAGAGCCACCCCATATGAACAGCCGCGGTAATACTGTTTCCTCCGGCAAGATAGAGCAGCGACAGAAGGGTCGCGAGGGTAGTCATAAAACTGTTAATCGACTCCAATACCCCCTGCACCAGCTTCCAGAGTGCGATCAGGTGGGAGAATATCAGCACGCCTGCGCATAGAGTGAAGATCCACGAAAAGATTTTTGTATGTTCCCCGCCCATCAGCTCGCCCAAACGCTCCGCCAGCGTGCCGAGCAGCACCACCGACAGCAGCAGGGCAAACAGCTTCAACGCCTGCCCCCACGCATCCCGCAGAAAGTAGCCGATCAACCCCATGATGTAATCGCCGTCGATCATCCGGGCAAGACTTTCCCCGTCCCCATTCTCGATTCCTTCCGGAAGCAGAGGACGAACCTCTTCGGGAATGCTCTCCCATAGATCAGACTGCACGTCATCAAGAGAATCGCTCTGATCTGCCCATACTGCCGGGGAAATCCACAAAAAGAGCAGGAATAGGATTCCGAAAACTGCGATAAATCTCTTCATAACTCGGACAGGGACAGTGCCACATTCATCAGATCCTTGAGAATCGGAAGCGCAAGGCAGAGAATCTCACATTTCGCGATAAATTCGACGGCGTTTGCCACGCTTGTCTCCCCGGCATCCCGGCAGATTCCCGCCGCCAGCGAGGCAACCAGACTGATTCCCAACGCCTTCAGCATGGTTTTGTAGTAGAGCAGATACTCGCCCTGCCAAAGCTCACCCAGCCACTCGAAGACGCCGTGCAGAAGCCCGATCGCGCTTCCCATCAGTACCACGGACAGGCAGAGGGTGACGGGAAGGCTGATCTCGGTGCGGAACTGCTTGATGATCAGGATCAGGGCGACAGCGCCCAGCGCAAGGGCGCAGACGGCGAAGATCTTCACAGCCCGAACAACGCCCGGATGGTTTGCAGCAGATCGGAGATCTGCTGTACCATCATCAGCATGATCACCACCACGCCTGCGATGGAGACCATCATCGCCTGTTCATCCCTGCCCGTCTTGCTGAGTATCTGATATGCCACGCTGACCAAGAGTCCCACACCTACGACCCTGAACACCAGTCCCGTATCCATTCTGTAACCGTTCCTTCCCGTTATACTGTCGTTTCCTATTAAAAGAGTAAAAGCACCGCCATCGTCCCAAGAAGCATCCCGAGAGACGAGTAAACCTTTCGTTTGGCGGGGTATTCCTCGCACAGCCGTTTCTGATTGGCCTCCAGCAGCTCCAAGAGGTAGTCGCAGCCCGAAATCTGCTCCCCAAGCGGGCTTTTGCCGATCTGCCCGGCGAAATCCCGCAGCGCGTTCTCGCAGTTTTCGTCCAGATCGAAGCAGTCCACCCGGATCAGCGCCTCTTCCAGACCCATTTTACAGAGAACCTCGCAGAAACCCGCCTTTTCCAGATCCCGATTTTCGAAGGAAGCGTAGATTTCACCGGGAGTGGACTTGAAAAAGCCGATTTTCTGCCGGATATGGCGAAGCAACGCGATCAGGCCGTCGTTATTGCGCAGTTTTGATTGCTCGGATCCCGCAAGCGCGAAGCCGAGGACGGTACTGGCAAGGAAAATGAGCAGCACGCCGAGATAGCGAAGGGGCATAGGTAGGACTCCTTTCGATGGTATGTGTTCCCGTCAGAGTTCTCTACGGGAAACAAAGCTGAAATGCAGCTGATTGGATGCAGGATTCCGGCTGACGCCTACATAGAGGTCGAACATCCCCGCCTCGTGGAGCAGTCCGATGCCGCTCCTGCGGATCAGCCCGCCGACGCCGCCCGCGTGAGCGGTTGCGATGATAGGTACCCCCGCGCTCTGCACCGCCAGCAGCGACCACGCCTCGTCCTCCGATCCGATCTCGTCGCAGAGGATATACTGGGGCGCCATGGTTCGGGTGGCGATCTCGATAGCCTTCGCCTTGGGGTAGCCGAGGAAGAGATCGAGATTGTCAAGCCGATCCATCCGGCGGCAAAAGATTTCCTGCCGCTCGTCGATCAGCGACACCCGGCGGTTGCCCTCGCTACACAGGCGGATGGCGAGATCCCGCAGGATGGTGGTTTTGCCCACGCCGGGCGGGGAGTAGATCAACACGCCGTTTGTGAAGTCGGAATCGGCAATCCGGTCGTAGATCCTGCCGCTGACGTGGTAGACCCCGGCGGGCAGACGGATATTCAGCGAGGAGATTTCGTCGATATAAGCGATCTGCCCGTTTTCGATGATCGCCCGTCCGCAGACCCCCACCCGGATCCCGCCGGGGAGAGCGATATAGCCCTCCTTGATGGTATCCATATGGGTATGGAGCGATCCCTGACAGAGGGCGCTGACCGTCTGTGCCATCATCTCGGGGGTGACAACGAAAACCGATGCCACATTCGTTCCTTTTGACAGGACGGAGAGATGCCTGCCCGTGCGGAGTCTGACCTCGCAGAGCTCGGGATAGCGTTCCGCCATTTCGGTGAGTGCCTTGGCAAGGCTCCCGGGGAGGAGCGACAGGATCTGATTCATCTCATCGGTCATAGGCTGCTCCTTGGGATCGAACTTCTGTACCAGTATATGGACAGACTCCCGGCGATAGAACAGAGATAAACAAAAAAGCCGGGATTCAAGGCACAATGCCCGAATCCCAGCTAACCGGTTGTCGAAATAGTATTTCTAGTTCTGATTATTATACAGAAAAATTGTTGGAGTGTGAACGCCTTCCCATTGGTCAGGCGTTACGAGAGGGGCTAGGGACCATCTCAAACGCCGAAGTTCCCTAGCCCCTCTCGTGCTCTCCCTTCACCTCCTTGGCTGGCGACATCTTAAATTTGAAGTTCAGCGGTCTAACCAACGATTTTTTTGACAAACTATGTGCTGTAAAAATCCCTCATTACAGCAAAACAGTAACCCAGCCAAAGTCAGGCATTTATGCCCAATTTTGGCTGGGGCGATACAACAAAAACCTCCGGATTTTACAGTGGCTTTTTCAAGTTCAGCAAGCGCTTTTTCCTCTGCGGCCTTGCTGCATGCGGCAATTTCATCATCGGTCAACTCGCCGCCCTCTTTCTTCTTCAACGCCGCGGCTTTCTCGGCCTCAAACGCATCCTGGTAGAGGTATTCATGCAACAGCGTGG
>CAYOON010000222.1:0-3800 GCA_964405595.1 uncultured Lachnospiraceae bacterium
TCTGCCGATGAATGCGTAGTTACCGCTCTTCATCACGGCCTGCTTGGCCATCTTGAAATGCTTGGATTTGCTGCCCCAGTATCCTTTCGCAGCCTTCAGAACTTTCTTTCTTCTCTTGCGCGTCATCATAGCGCCTTTTACTCTTGCCATTTTCGTATCCTCCTAAAAACTGTGTAATCTTACTTCTGAATCATGCTCTTGATCGTTGCTTCGAAGCAGCTGCTCAGATAGCCGCCGGTGCGAAGTGCTCTCTTGCGCTTCTGGGTCTTGAGTCCCAGATTGTGGCGGTGATGAGAGTGGTTCATCTTCACCTTACCGGTCTTGGTTACATCAAATCTTTTCGCGGATGCGCTATGGGTCTTCATCTTAGGCATAATCTTAATCTCCTTTCAATCTTGGAAAATCGCTCGTTTTATTTGTTTGCGGTCTGTTTTACAGGACTAATGAGCATCGACATGGAACGCCCTTCCATAATGGGAGCCTTATCCACATTTCCGAATTCGGAAACGTCGGCGGCGAACTTCTGAAGCAGATCGCGTCCGATGTCCTGATGGGACATCTGTCTGCCGCGGAAAATTACCAGTACCTTGACCTTGTCTCCGCCCTTGAGAAAACGCTTCGCGTTGTTCACCTTGACGTTAAAGTCGTTGACGTCGATCTGGCAGGAAAGCTGCACCTCTTTGATGGAAATCTTCTGCTGATTCTTGCGGGCTTCCTTCTTGCGCTTGTCGCGGTCGAAGCGGAATTTTCCGTAGTCCATGATCTTGACGACGGGCATTTCGCCGCCCGGCGCGATCAGAACGAGGTCAAGCCCCTTATCGTATGCGGCGTTCAGCGCATTTGCAAGCGTAAGAACCCCCATCTGCTCTCCCTCCGTGCCGATGACACGCATCTGCCTGGACAGGGAGATACCCGATTTCTGGATTTCTTCGTTGACCAAATGCTCTTTTTCATTCGTGTTTCCTATTACAAACACCCCCAAATAAAATAAAAACGTGCGGAGAGCCGACTCCGCACAAACCTGACGGGTGCAACCTGCGCCCGAAGGTATGAACCGTATCGCCAAAGGCTGACGGTGAGAACGGAAATCAGTTCTACTTCTTTTTGACGAAGCTATTCTAGCACATTTTCCCTGATTTGTCAAGAGCTTTTTTGAAAAATTTTTCTATTTCCCAAAAAATCTTGACAAACGGTCGGAATGATGCTATAATGAAGCCGTAATCATCGCGGGAAAGCGGAAACGGAGGGATAGAAGTGGCTCAATCGAAAAAACGTCGCCGAATGGCGAAAAAACGGCTGTTTGCCTTTCTGACTTTATCGTTCATTCTTGCCGCCGTTCTGCTTGTGGTGAGTCTCGGTGCCATTTTCATCAGCATCCACATTCCCACGTTAGCTCGCTTCATTGAAAAAGATTATTCCTTCCGGTATTGTACTGCCGGAACGCAGAGTACGGTTCAGAAGCGATTTAGCTACGATGCGGATTTTATCTACAGAAACGAAAACCTGTACATGGATTTCAGCGTCTTGGCGGAGCTTTGCGGATTTGCCGTTTCCGGAGATTTCGATCAGCGCCGCTATCTGCTCGGAAACGAGGAAAAGGATAGCCTGACGGTCAATATCGGCACCACATCGGTGGTCGTATCCGGACAGCCGCTGTCACTTCGCACGCCTTCTTTTTTGTCGGAGTCCGGCTCTCTCTATCTGCCCTGTGAGTTCGTGGACAGCTACTTTGACGGAATCAGCATCGAAACCGACGAAAAGAATGAACGCCTGATCCGCGTTTTTTACGATACAGAGATCGGCTATTCGCTGACGATTCATGAACTTACAACCTGCGGCGAGGTTGCGCCGCCGGAAACGGATGATTAACGCTTGCATTTTTGTCTCTTGACAGGAAGTATGGACGTCAGTCCAAACGAAAGGAAATGTTTTACATGAAAAAAAGAGGAGCATTTATCGCTCTGGTTTTTCTGTTGACGGCAATCGGAACCGCCACGCTTGCGCAGCTTCAGTCGTGCAGTACTGATGTTGGTCAGACAACCGGAACGTCGGCACTCACCAGGTTAAAAACGTCACAAACGACTGATGGGTCGCAAAAGAACCCGCAAACAAGCATGGATGCCCCGGTCGGAACCGGAAGTTTGCCTGAAACCGGAGCAACATCGGGAACGGTTCCGCAGACCGCGCCGGTCGGATCTGTTTCAACCAGTAGCAGTACGACACCGGTCACACCTTCAACGACGAAACCGATCGTCAGCACTCCGACGCTTCCCGAGGATCTGGGCTTTGTTGCGGATCTGTCCGCTTTTGAGAAGTACATGAACCCGACAGGCAGCGACTGGGACAATGCCTATCTTCTGCTGGTAAATGCCGATCATCCCATCGGGAAGGATGCGGAGCTTGGCTATTCCGCGCTGAATAAACTTGTCAAATTCAGAACGATCACGGCATACAATCATAAATATAAACCGGATATATTACTGAATGAAGCTGCCTTGCAGGCTCTGACTGCCATGTTCATCGAGGCAAAGGCTGAGGGAATCTCCGATCTGTACGCTACCAGCGCGCATAGAACCTATGCCTATCAGACGACCCTGTTTAATAGCAATGTTAACAGGACAAAACACTGGTCCTGCGCAAGCGCCGGAAACGATTGGATTGGCAAATCCGCGAAATGCGCTGCCTGTGGCACAACGTCTACAACCACTCTGCCCGTTTCGCAGGAAGAAAAGGAAAACAACGTGGCGACCTATTCCTGCCGCCCGGGTACCAGCGACCATCAGACGGGACTGGCTGTGGATATAATCCAATCCTCGCTTCCGTCGGAGTATTCGCATCTAATTCAGGAGTTCGGCGATACCGAGGCAGGAAAATGGCTTGCAGCAAACGCGCACAAATTCGGATTCGTTCTTCGCTTTCCCGAGGATAAGGAGAATATTACCGGAATTATCTACGAACCGTGGCATTTCCGTTTCGTCGGCAGAGAGCATGCGACCATCATGTACGAAAATAACCTCTGTCTGGAGGAGTACGTTGCGTATCTGGAGCAGACCGGATATTTCGCGTCATAATAAATGATGAAAAAATAGTCCCGGATTTCATATGAAATTCGGGGCTATTCCGAAAAAATCCGATTGATTTTGACGGTTTATTCCGAAATTATCAAAATTTTATAAAAACATTGCAGATAATTTGGTTATTCTGCCAATTGCAATTTCCGAAACGCTGTGCTATAATACAGGAGCAATGAGGCCTGTTGGTCAAGCGGTTAAGACGTCGCCCTCTCACGGCGAAAACATGGGTTCGATTCCCGTACGGGTCACCAAAAATCGGCAAATCTCGCCAGAGGTTTGCCGATTTTTACTTCTTCACTCTTCACTCTTCACTCTTCACTTTTCACTAAGTTCAGCGGTGCCGATTTTTGGAAGGTAAGAAGTAATAGTGAATAGTGAAAAAGTAAGGAACATTTTCGCCCGAGGCGAAAATGATTAAATATTCGCTTCGCAAATTGATTAACAACAGGAAAGGACGGAAAAATCCATGAAGTTTAACGCAATCGTAGGACAGTCGGGCGGACCGACTGCGGCCATCAACGCAACGCTTGCCGGTGTGATTTCGGGTGCGCTGGCATCCGACAAGATCAATACGCTGTATGGCGCGCTTAACGGTATAGAGGGCGTTCTGGCGGAGAATTTCTGCAATCTGACTGAGCTTTTTGAAAACTCGCCCGCTGATCTGGAGCGTTTGAGTCTGACCCCCGCCGCCGCGCTGGGATCCTGCCGGGTCAAGCTCCCGAAAAT
>CAYOON010000223.1:0-3800 GCA_964405595.1 uncultured Lachnospiraceae bacterium
CGTCACCCCCATCTGCTTCTTGATCTCGGAAATGGCAAGGCTCTCGCCCTTGGCCTAGTCTTTCACGATTTTGCCAAAAATCTGACAGCGTCGTACAGGCTTCCCACGGGCAGAAGTTTCACGCCCTCCGGGTATGCGCGATCCTTGATTTTCTCGTAGTTCCGCTTGGGCAGTACAATCTGGTGGAAGCCCAGCTTGATCGCCTCCGCAACCCGCAGATCCGCCGAAGAGATACTTCTGCACTCTCCGGAAAGTCCCAGCTCGCCGAACGCGATCAGATCGTCTGGCAGCGGAAGATCCTTGAAGGAGGAAATCAGCGACAGCGCGATGGCAAGGTCGGCGGCATTCTCGTCCAGACGGAATCCGCCGATTACGTTCATGTAAACATCGTTCACGTTGAAGCGCAGTCCCAGACGTTTTTCCAATATAGCGAGAATCAGACAGACCCGATTGTAGTCCACCCCATCCGCCGTTCTGCGGGGGGACGGGAAGGTGGTTGCCGACACCAGTGCCTGAATCTCGGTGATCATGGGGCGGCTTCCCTCGATGGTACATACGGCGCAGTTGCCCGAGCTGTTCTTCGGTCTGCCCGAAAGCAGCATCTCGGAGGGATTCTCCACTTCCTCCAAGCCCTCCTCGGTCATCTCGAATACGCCGATCTCGTTGGTGGAGCCGTAGCGGTTCTTGACCGCCCGGATAATGCGGAAGATGTGCTGTCTGTCCCCCTCAAAGGAGAGAACCGCGTCCACCATATGCTCCAGAACTTTTGGCCCCGCGATACTTCCCTCCTTGTTGACGTGTCCGACGATCAGGAAGGAGATTCCCTTGTTTTTGGCAAGCGAGATGAATCGCATGGTACTTTCCTTGATCTGGGACACGCTGCCCGCGCTGGAGCTGACACCGGGACAGTACATGGTCTGAACCGAGTCGATAATTACGAAAGCAGGATTCACCTCTTCGATTTCGTCGAGAATCTGATCCACTTCGGTCTCGGTCAGAAGCTAGAGGTTCTTACCCGTGATTTTCAGCCGTTTGGCGCGGTATTTGAGCTGTCCCCCCGATTCCTCGCCCGAGACATAGAGAACGCGATTCTGATTCGAGAGCGCGTCGCAGATTTGCAGAAGCAGGGTGGATTTTCCGATACCCGGCTCTCCGGCGATCAGCACCACCGAGCCGTCCACTACGCCGCCGCCCAGTACCCGATCCAGCTCCGCCATACCGGTTTCGGTGCGGATGTAGGTGGGCATCTCCATCTTATCAAAAGGGAGCGCACGATTGCCGAAGGAATGCTTCCCTGTCGATCGTGCCGGGGCGGATTCCTCTGCCCGGCTGACAATCTCCTCCATGGTGGAGAATTTCCCGCAGGAGGGACATTTTCCCATCCATTTCGGGGTTCTGTATCCGCATTCAATACATTCATAGTAGGATTTTTCCGATTTCATAGCTTTTGGCGATTCGAAAACCGCTTTCCTTTCGTTTTTTCGTTCTTTATCCGGATTCAGGCAGCATTTTGTCCGTTATCAGCGGAATCAGACCCACCGTTTTCGTCTGCGAGCTGATTATGGATAGCACTGCACAGGACAGCCGCCAGTTTTTTCTGATACTCCGCATCCTGAAGAAGCGTTTCCTCCGCATAGTTGGAGAGGAAGCCGCATTCGACCAGGATTGCGGGGATCTGAATCCGATCCAATATGTAGATGGCAGAGGTTGCCGCCTTGATCTCCCTATTATTTTCCGTTTGAAGCTGCTCCTTGACCGCGCTTCGAATCGTTTCAGCGAACTCCCTGCCGAGCGGATTATTGGGAGAATAGTATACCTCCAAACCGCTGTATTTCTCGACGGGGAACTTGTTCATATGAATGCTGACGAACAGCGCATCGGGGTATTTCTCCTGATAGGCAAGACGGTTTTTCAGATCCTGCGATTTTCTCGGAAGATTTACCGACTCGTCATAGAGCAGACGGTCGTCCTCTCGGGTCATAACCACAGTATAGCCCATGGCCGTGAGCAGATCCCGCATAATCAGGGAGACCGAGAGATTGAGATCCTTCTCATAGCTGCCGCCGATTCCCACGGCTCCCGAATCCATTCCGCCGTGTCCGGGGTCAAGAATGATCGTTTTATTTATCGGGGTACTATTGACAGCCGGCTTGTTTTCTGATAAAATAGAATCAAACAGCGGGATCAGGCAGACGATCAGGAAGGCAGCCGCAAGACAGATGGCGATCGCCGCGAGAATTGCCGAGAGCAGCGAACGTCCGATTCCGATTTTCATAAAAATCACCTATCACAACATATTTTTAAAAATTTATATGCCGTAACAGGTGAATTTATTATAGCAGATCAACGATAGCGGCCGGAATCCTTTTTCTTTCCGATGAAACCGCTGCTGTATTTCACGCCGAGAGGGTAGGCAATCCCGCAGAAGAGGATAGCCGGAAGCGGGCGAACAAGCAGCATCACCACGTTGCCCGAGAAAAAGACCTTGCACACGCCCTGATACATACATTGAAGGAACTCTGCAATGGTACTACATGTCCCGAACAGACTCGCTGCCCATGCCGGGCTCGCCTCTGCGATGCCTTCCGTTGTGAAGAAGGGAACGTTGGTAATGCACGCCTTTCCGATCACAGCAAGGATGCCGAAAACAAAGTTTGGAATATTCGCGCAGAGCGCGATCAGCGCGCCCCGCAGGGGCTTATATTCCAGTCTGCCTGCCGAGATCCGGATTCCGTCCTTCTGCCCCAGCTCGTAAATCATGAAATAGACAAGGAATAGGTAGAAGGCGATGGACAGTATGCTGGAAACTGCCAGCAGGTTATCCGACTTTGAACATGCCATGGCAAGTACGAATCCTAAAATCGTAGCCGCAACCTGTTCGACCATAAGGTTAATGATTGTAGACATATTGTCTTTTAAGAACTTTTTCATATATGCTATCTCCGTGCAGTTTGTTCACTGAATACAGTGTACTAACTCTATTTTACAGCATATTTGTGAACAAAACAATAATGATTCTTTAATAATTCAGTATCAGGAGTAAAATTATGAGCGAATATCCCGAAATTCTCACGCAGTTCGCCTTTTACAAACGCACGGTCCAGAACCGCAGTCAGTTGACGGTCGATCAGTACCTAACGGATCTGACGGTATTCTTCCGCTATATGGAGGCAAAAAGACGGAAAATCTCGCTCGAGTCGGAGGAATTTAACGAGATCAGCATTCAGCGCGTGGACATTGACTACTGCAAGTCTGTTACTGCTACCGACGTGTATGATTATTTCGAATACGTCGCCAGAACTCGCGGAAACAGCGCCAAATCCAGAGCCCGCAAGCTCTCTTCCTTGCGCAGCTTCTATAAATATCTCACCGGGAAGATGCACTACTTTGAAAACAACCCCGTCAGGGACATCGAATCGCCTTCCGTCAAGCCCGCTCTTCCGAAGTATCTGACGGCCGAGGAGAGTATACAGCTTCTGGAGGCAGTCGAGAGCTATCCGGACTCCAAGAACAAGATCCGGGACTACTGCATCATTACCCTTTTTTTAAACTGCGGAATGCGACTGTCCGAACTTTGCGGAATCAACCTGCGGGATCTGGATCCCGAGATGAAGTCCATGCGGGTCGTCGGAAAAGGCAGCAAGGAGCGGGTGATCTATCTGAACGACGCCTGCCGCAGCGCACTGTCCGCGTGGTTGCTCCATCGGGGATCGGTGGAGATCAAAGATAAGAGCGCGCTGTTCGTCAGCAGCCGGGGGAGCCGAATCAGTAACAAGACCGTGCAGGCTCTGGTATACAAG
>CAYOON010000224.1:0-3789 GCA_964405595.1 uncultured Lachnospiraceae bacterium
CCCGTTCTCGTAGCCCTTGTAGACGATGCCGTCGGTATCCAACGTCAGCTCCGCCGGAGCCTTGCCGTTCACGGTGAGACTGTCGATCTTCTCAACAGGCAGTTTGATCGTTCCGGTCGTGTTCGCCGGGAGAACTGCCTCATAAGTCCAGACCCCGCCGTTGATCACCGATTCGCTGACGATCATTCCGTAAGCCGAATCGTAGGAAGCCTTCACAACAGGAAGAATCGGATCGGGGTTCGGAGCCAGAATGACGTGCTTGAAGCCCGGATTTTCGATGTCGTAGCCGATACCCGCCATGGTGCGGAACATCCAGCCCGCTACCGAGCCGTAGCTGTAATGGTTGAAGGAGTTCATCCCCACATCTCCGAAGCCGTTAGAGAGGGTATAGGAGTTCCAACGCTCCCAGATGGTCGTCGCGCCCTGATCTACCGAGTAGAGCCAGGAGGGATTGTCGTGCTGGAGCAGCAGTTTGTACGCCACATCGGTGCGCCCGACCTTGGACAGGGTGTGCATGATCACCTCGGTGCCGAGGAATCCGGTCTGGAGCCGGTTGCCGTTGCGCTCGATGTTGGAGATCAGCTGATTCGTTACGGCATCGAAAGACGCATCGTTCGGCAGCAGATCCAGGAACAGCGCGTACAGGCAGACAGACTGCTCGCCTCTGACCAGCGTGCCGTCCGATTTCACATATCGCTTCTGGTAGTAGGCCTTCTCATTCTCATAGACCGCCATGTACTTAGCCACATCGTCGGTCTTGCCGATCGCCTCGGCCATCTGCGACATCAGGAGCGCGTCCCACGCGTAGTAGGAAACACCAAGGATCCGCTTGAGTTCCTCGTCGTTGGACTCGTAGGCAAGCCAGTCGCCATGAAGGGTACCGGTGCTCCAATGGTTCGTGGTTGTCAGGTAGTCCATGAACTTCTCCATAGACTCCCAGTTTTCGACAATCACAGTCGTATCCCCATACATCGCATAGACGAAGTAGGGCACGATGACTCCGGCGTCCGCCCAACCGATGGTTCCCGGCTCGTCGAAGCGGGTACGGGGCGCGGTTGTGGCGTAGTTGCCGTTGGGATGCTGCGCGTCACGCATATCCTCTGCGAACTTCATGAGGAAGCTCTTGGAAAATCCAAAATAGCAGCCCGCCTCGGCGAAATTCTGGGTATCGGCAGCCCATCCCTGACGCTCGTCGCGCTGGGGACAGTCGGTGGGTACGCTCAGATAGTTGGAGTACTGACCCCAACGGATATTGCTGATCAGCTGATTGACATCGGCGTTCGAAGTCTCAAGCGTTCCGGTCTCTTCTTCAACCGAGCTGACCACCTGCCCACTGATTTTGGTGAAGGTTACCGTCTGATCGGTGGTAATCTCGATATAGCGGAAGCCGTAGTAGGTAAAGGAAGGATGATAGGATTCGGCATCCCCGCCCCGCAGGATATACCGGGTGGTCGCCTGCGCGCTGCGGTAGTTTGCGTTGTAGATACTGCCGCCGGGGCCGTCGCATCCGCGGGAGGTAAGCCCATCTCCGTCGTTCAGGATCTCGCCGTGCTTGACCGTAAGGGTGGTTCCCACCTTACCGGTGACTGTAAAGGCTTCCCATCCGGCGAAATTCTGTCCGAAATCCACCAGCAGCGTCTCGCCCGGCTTCAGCTCGATACTGTCGCCGTCCTTATAGGTACGGATCACGTTGACCTTGCCGTATGCGCCGGCCTTCGCGCCGGTTGTACCCCGATAAACGGAAATTTCCTTGGCGGAGCGTTCCAGATCGTCGTGAACGGTGATCGTAGATCCGCTCCACGCGACGATCTTGCCCCGGAACTCGGTATTGATCTTGACGGCGCCCCACGCGCTGTCGTTGTAGCCCGGGAGCATCCAGGACTGATCGGCTCTGGCGTCGTAGGTTTCCCCGTTGAAGATGTCGCCCATCTGGACGGCGCTGGCTCTGGCGGTCTTCCATCCGGTGCCGGTATTGACGACCTCCGTACTGCCGTCCGCGTAGGTCAGGATCAGCTTCGCCAGATAGGCGGTCTCCCTGCCCTTGCTTGCGGCAACCGCGCCCGTCCACCAGCCGCTGGTGACCACCGCGGAAAGCACGTTCTCTTCCCCTGCCTTGACCATCCATGTCACGTCGTAGCTGTTATAGAAAACGCGCACGCCGGGCTGGGTATAACCGGGTTTCAGCTCGTCGTAGAGCACTTCGCCGGAATCAAGCCGACGTCCCACGCGTTTGCCGTTGATATAGGATTCGTACACGCCCAATCCCGAGGTATACAGCTTTGCGGATACCAGATCGGCCTTCGGCGTGATCGATTTGCGGTAGGCGGGAAGTCCGTTGCCCTCGCTCTGGATGAAGATCCACTCGGCGCTTTTCCCGGCGCCGCCGATTCGCAGCATACCGTCCACAACCGAAATCGTCTCGTTGCCGGTAAAGCCGATCTGACCGGAGGAGAAGTCGTTCTGATAGAGAACATCCCCCGCGCTGCCCTTCACCACGATATTATCGTATCTTGCGATCTCATACCCTTCGTTTCCGTTATGCCGGAAGCCGATCTTTCCCAGCGGGATGTCCTCGGTATGGGTATACTCATTTGCCAGCGTCAGATGGTCGGCGTCGGCTCCGAAATAGGTTTTGATCTTTTTGCCGTCCACCTCAATGCGCTCGTGAACCGTTTTCCCGGTCAGTGCGGAGGAGTTATATCCGATCGCTTCGGTAACATCCACCGCCTGCACGTTGCCGGGGCCGCCCGGATAGGCGGTCCAGTTGCCGTCCTTCCGGAAGTGGGGACGCAGCAGAACCTTGTTGTTGTCCTCTTCGGTGTTCACCTGCCACATCACATAGCTATTGGTATCCTGCATTCCGAAGCAGAAGCCCTGATTATTCCGTTCGATGACGAAATCGAAGTCGATGGTATAGGCGGTTTCGGTGAAGAGGTTTTCCGCGAAGCCGATCCACTTGGCATCCGACCAGGCGTTCGCCTCCAGAAGTCCCATTTCGAAGGAGGACGCTTCGGAAGAGACGGGATTGCCGTCCTTATCCCACACGGTGACCGTCCATGTATACTCGGAAGAGGATTTGAGGGTCTCGCCGGCGTATTTGATACCGACCGATCGGCTGTCCTCCACCTTTCCGCTGTCCCAGACGGTCGCGTCGCCCTTCTTTACGACGATCTGATAGGCGGTCTGCTTCTGACCGAGGGTAGCCGACTGCATTTTCCAGCTGAACACCGGCGTTTTGTTGTCGATCCCCACGGGATCCACCAGATCGTCGGTTCGCATGGCGTAGACGGAGGTTTTTACCTCCGGTTCGGTGCTGCCGCTATTGGGGTTGGTCGTTGCGGTCCCTGTGGTTTCGGGGGTGTTTTTTTTGCTCGTGAACACAAGCACGATCACCGATGCGACGATCGCCAACACCAACACGATAGCGATAATGGCTATGATTTTGATCTTCAACGGGCTCATGGTACTGCTCCTTTTTGATTGAATTTCGGCTTTTGCCGGGCATTTTGCCAGTTTTTATTTTCTAGCTACTATTTTAGCACAGAATCCTGCAAAATTCAAGCCCCTTTTTTGTGCGATGTGCTGTCTTTTTTTAGAGTTTTCGACGGTTTGATCCAAAGGCTCCGCCTTTGGTCGCCGCGCGTGCGCGGCAAATTGCTCAGCTTTGTATAAGGAAAAGGCTGAAAAAAGCGTCTTTAAAATGAAATCGATTAAAATGGATTTTCAGTCTAATATACTCTACCTATTGCTCAGCGGAGGTCGTTAGTCAGCGGGAAGCGAGGGGGAAGA
>CAYOON010000225.1:0-3786 GCA_964405595.1 uncultured Lachnospiraceae bacterium
CTTGAGCATCCAACTCCCTCGTAAACAATTTAAAATTCTTCCAAAAATTCGGAAATATAAACAGAAATTTGCAATGCGGTCTTGAATTGTTAAAAAATATTGGTTATAATAGAAACATCAAGTACATGGAGGTACAATTATGAACAACGAATCTAATCCCGATAACGTATTCAAGCCAAAGAAAACGCCGCTGATGATCGGCGCGGTACTGTTGGTACTTATCGTCGCAATCATCGTGCTGTCCGTCTTCCTCTTAACCCGCAGCGGCTCCGGCGAGAATACAACCCCGACCATCCCCACAACCTCAAGCCCCGTGCTTTCGAACCCCAAGACCACGCCCGACACTACCGGAAAAACCGAAGGTACGACCGGTTTACCCGACGTCACCACGGCGCAGCCCCCTATAACCTCCTCCATCACGTCCGACAATCAGACCTCACCGCAGCCTCCTTCTCCCACTACGCCCTCCATCACAACCAGCGAGCGTCAATATAACAAGGCTACTCCCACCACCTTCTCCCAGACTGTGGACTCCGAGTCGGTAGGCAGAGGAAGCATGATCCTTGTAGACGAGAACGTCCGCTTCAACTTCCCCGAGGACAAGCTGATCACCCGTACTGCCATGGCGAATCTGAGTGCCAGCGTCCTGAAGACCGAATACAACTTCACGCGGGTTGCGTCCAGCCCCTACTTCATCCGGAAGAGCAACACGCTGTTCCTGAACGCCGAGGCCAACACCGAGTTCGTCAACATGATGAACGCCTTTGCGGCCGCTACCGGCAACACCGACGTACAGCTGCGCAACGCCTACTACTACGACAAGAGCGAGCAGGTCTGCTACAACGCCACCGGTCTGTTCGTGGATCTGGAGATCAACAAGGACGGCGGTCTCTATCCGCTGAACTACGAGACCCTGCGTCCCGACTACTACGACTGGTTCATCGCAAACTCCTACCGCTTCGGATTCATTCACATGTGGGAGGTTCAGTCCTCCACCGGGCATGACACCTACTCCACCTTCCGCTACGTCGGAATCCCCCATGCCACCTATATGCACAACTACAACCTCGAAATGGACGACTATCTGAACACGCTGAAGTCCTACACCATCGAGAAAGTGCTCACCTACACCGACGACGAGGGCGTCGCATGGCAGATCTACTACGTTCCGGCCGACCGCTCGGGCAAGACCCAGATCTCGCTGACCGCCACTCCCGGTTCCTATACCATCTCGGGTAACAACATGGATGGGTATATCGTGACCATCAATACCGCTTATTTCAGCTGATAACCGAAAACCAAAGACTGCCGCGCAGACGCGGCAGTCTTTTTTCACGCTCATCAAGCCTGATTTTGCCGTTTCTTTTGCGGATTCGGCAGATTTTTCCGTATTTTTGCGACTTTCTTTCACAAAAGTCTTGACAAACGGCGGAAACTGTGCTAGAATAGGAAAAATTGAAGGAAGACGGAACACGAGCATGAAGCACTACTTTGCAGCCGCATATGCTTACTATTATTTCTATTTTACGAAATAATAGCATTTTGTGCTGCAATTAAACGTGTATCGTCAAGAAAAACCAAGGACGAATCCGCAGCACGGGCTGCGGTTTTTTTATTGGATTCGGATTCGGAAAGGAACATACTACTATGATTATCGGAATTGTCGGACTGGGACTGATCGGAGGATCGCTGGCAAAAGCATACAAGGAGGCGGGACACACGGTCTACGCCTGCAACCGTACCCACGCGACGCTGGATGTCGCTATCGCCGCCGGCGTGGTGGACGACGAGCTGACCCCCGAAACCATCGGGAAGTGCGAGTTTATTCATCTCTCCCTCTATCCCGACGCCTCTATCGCGTGGCTGGAGGAAAACGCCGTCCACGTTGCCAGAACCTGCATCGTACTGGACGACTGCGGAACCAAGCGCAAGATCTGCGCCGCCTGCTTCGCCCTTGCTCACAAATACGGATTCACCTTCGTGGGCGGACATCCTATGGCGGGAACCCATTTCTCCGGCTTCCGTTACAGCCGCGCTACCATGTTCAACGGCGCGTCCATGATCCTCGTCCCTGAGGATCAGCGGGATTTTCTCTTGATCGAGCGGGTGACCGCCTCGCTGGAGCCGCTGCACCTGAAAAGGATCGTCACTACCGATCCCGAAAATCACGACCGTATGATCGCCTACACCTCCCAGCTTGCGCACGTTGTGTCCTCCGCCTACATCAAATCCCCGTCGGCGCAGGCACACAAGGGATACAGTGCCGGATCCTTCCGGGATCTGACCCGTGTCGCGTGGCTCAACGAGAAGATGTGGACCGAGCTCTTCCTCGAAAACGGCGATTTTCTCGCCGACGAGATCGACTTCGTGGCCGATCGGCTGAAGGAGTACTCGGACGCCATCCGTGCGGGGGACGCCGAGGGGCTGGAAAGCCTGCTCCGTGACGGTCGAATCGCTAAGGAGATGTCGGAGAGCTGAGAAACCTTTGCCTTGGGAGCTTTGCTCCCAAAACAAAGGTTTTCGGATCAGCCCCCTTCGGGCGCAGACCCGAAAAAGGGCTCTGCCCCACGGCTCGGCTTTGCCGAGACGTTTCACTCGCCAAAGAAACTTCTTGAAAGAAGTTTCTTTGGAATTTTCAAGAACTTTTGTTAAAGGATTTATTTATATATGATTACAGTAACCGTTACTGCATCGAAAAAGTACGATATTCTCATTGAGAACGGGCTTTTTGCCAAAATTCCTGTGCTGATTGCCCCGTTTGCGTGGCGGCATCGGCTCGCTATCCTCACCGACGACACGGTGGACGCGCTATACGGCGAAAAACTGCTGAATAATCTTTCGGCGGCGGGATATTCGGTTGTGAAGTTCGTGATTCCCCACGGGGAACGCTCCAAATCTCCCGAAAAGCTGTTTGAATTCCTGAATTTCCTTGCCGAAAACCATCTGACCCGGTCGGATCTGATTCTGGCGTTGGGCGGCGGAGTTGTGGGCGATCTGGCGGGATTTGCCGCGTCCATCTACCTGCGGGGGATCCGGTTTATTCAGATTCCCACCACCCTTCTGGCGGCGGTGGACTCCTCGGTGGGCGGCAAGACTGCCGTCGACATTCCCGCCGGGAAGAATCTGGTAGGTTCCTTCTGGCAGCCCGAGTTGGTGATCTGCGATCCCGAGCTGCAAAATACCCTTCCCCGGGAGATTTTCCGGGACGGATGCGCAGAGGTGATCAAGTACGGCGTGATTCTGGACGGGGCGTTCTATCAGCGGCTGAAAGAGCCGATCGGGGACGATCTGGATCGGATCATCGCCCGGTGTGTGGAGATCAAGCGGGACGTGGTCGAGAAGGACGAGCGGGACACCGGACTGCGGGGACTGCTCAACTTCGGGCATACGCTGGGGCACGGGATTGAGAAGTATTCGGATTTTACCGTCTCCCATGGGGCGGCGGTTGCCGTTGGGATGGTGCTGGCGGCGAAGGTCGCTGCGGAGCTTTCGATCTGCGGT
Source organism: uncultured Lachnospiraceae bacterium (assembly GCA_964405595.1). Classification (GTDB taxonomy): domain Bacteria; phylum Bacillota; class Clostridia; order Oscillospirales; family CAG-272; genus CAKSQF01. Next base: position 3,502 of record CAYOON010000225.1, read on the forward strand.
GACGCGGTTGTCCGCGACATCGAAGAGACTGTGGCGGGGTACGGGTTTGACGTGCGTTGCCCCTATACTGCCGAGCAGTTGTACGAGGCGTCGCTGTCCGATAAGAAGCGCAGCGGCGACACCATCACGCTGGTTCTGCCGAAGGAAATCGGCGAGTGTGTGCTGCATAAGATCCCTTGCGGCGATTTGCTGCCGGTTTTGAAGAAAGTTCTCGGGGACGAGCGTTAATAAAAGTTTTCGTCCACCTTTTTTAAAAGGTGGCGGTTTCCAAAGGCAGAGCCTTTG
>CAYOON010000226.1:0-3782 GCA_964405595.1 uncultured Lachnospiraceae bacterium
GGCGTCGTTGCCCGAGGGAAGCAGCATTCCCTCGATCAGCATCTCCACCGACAGGGTGTGATAGGTCTTTATGTACGCGATAGACGAATCCGCAGAGATCAGCCCCACCTCTTCCCCGGGCGGGACGAGGGTATCGGGTTCCAGAACCGTCAGAGCGTAGAGGGCGGTCAGCAGTTTGGTCACCGACGCGGGACGAACGATCTCGTTGCCGCCCTTCATGTAGACGATCTCACCGGCGTTCATATCGTAGACAAAGACCTGCGGACAGGCGACCGAAATCCCTTTGAGCTGTTCCCCATAGGGGATGTAGCCGGGATCCGATGATGTATGCAGCGTCGCCGCGGGCGCGCTCGAACAGGCGATCAGAATCGTGCAGAGCAGGAGTAGTATCAGTGTTTTCAGGATTGTTTTGGTTTTCATAGGACAGATCGCAGATTTCCTTTCGTTTTCTTCGAACCAAGAATAGCAAAAGGAAAGCGAAATGTCAAGTACTTTCTGTCAATCTTAATAAGACTTAAAGAAATCTTCAGAAATCGGTAATAATCCCGTTATTTTCCCACGCAGAAGCGGTGGAAAATGGTATCCACGATGTCCGCGGACACCGATCTGCCGTCGGTCTGCCCGAGGGCGGACATAGCCCGCTCCAGATCCATTCCCGCAACATCGGGGGTGAACCCCTGATCCAGCGCCGACAGCGCCAGTTCCACCGACTCCAGCGCGTTCCGCACTGATGCCGCCTGTCTGGCGGAGGACAGCACCGCCGAACGGTCGTAGTCGATCTGCCCGCCAGCGTACATTGCCTCGATGGCGGTTCGCAATCCGTCGACTCCCTCCCCGGTGGCGGCGGACAGTGGGTAAATGCCGTCAAAATCCGACAAATCCGCGTCAAACTGCCGGGGAAGATCGGATTTGTTCAGGATCGCGAGAACGCTCCGACCGCTCTCCCGCAGGCGGGCGATCAGCTCGGCATCCTCGGAGGTTTCAGGCTGCGATCCGTCAAAGACGGCAAGGATCAGCTCGGCGCCCTCCATGGCGGCAACCGACCGCTGAACGCCGATCTTCTCGATGGGGTCGTCGGTCTGTCGGATGCCCGCCGTGTCGGTCAGGCGAAGCAGGATTTTGTCCAGACGCACCGTTTCCTCCACCGTATCCCGGGTGGTTCCCGGAATGTCGCTGACGATGGCGCGATCCTGCCCCAGCAGCCGATTGAGCAGCGAGGATTTGCCCGTATTGGGTCGCCCCACCAGCGCGGTGGCAATCCCCTCTCTGACTGCCCTGCCCCGCTTGTAGGAGGAAAGCAGCGCGGTCAGTCTGTCCCGGATCTCCCGGAGCCGATGGCGCATCTGATCGGGGGTCAGATCGGCAAGATCCTCGTCGGGATAGTCGGCATAGACGTAGACGGCGGACACCAGCTCCCGCAGACCCTCGTAGAGATCGTCCACGGTGCGGGACAAACTACCGTCCAGATGGGATTTCGCCAGCTTGATCTGCTCGTCCGATTCGGCGTCGATCAGGTCAATCACCGCCTCGGCTTCGGTCAGGCTGATCTTGCCCGACAAAAAGGCGCGGCGGGTGAACTCGCCCGGCTCGGCGGCTCTCGCCCCGGCGGACAGGATAGCGGTCAGCACCCGGGAGGTCAGCAGAATCCCGCCGTGGCAGGAAACCTCCGCCGTATCCTCCCCGGTATAGGAGGACGGCGCGCGGAAAAGGGTCACGATTCCGTCGTCGATGGCTTCCCCGTCCGCAAGGATCGAGCCGTAGACCGCCCGTCCCGCAGGGGTATCTGACAGCTTTCGTCCCGATTTCGGGCGGAACACCCGGTCGGCGACGGCAATAGCATCCGAGCCGGAAATACGGATCAGCGAAATCCCTCCCCGACCGTAGGGGGTGGAGATTGCCGCAATGGTATCGTTCATAGATATAATCAAACCTTTCATAAAGCCGCGAGTTTGCGTCGGTTTCGCCTTCGGCGAAATAATCGGCGTAAGCCGATCAAGACGAAAACTCGTTTTTGAAAGAAGCTTTTAGCTTCTTTCAAAATGCAGACGGATGAACTTCACGCAAAGCTCCATCCAGCTGCTGACATAGGGAACGCCTCTGCAATCGCCCAGTCCCAGCCCGTGATCGCCGTAGGGGTAGACGTGCATCTCGAAGGGGACTTTGTGCTTCGACAGCTCTGCCGCGAATAGCAGCGAATTCTCCACCGGCACCGCCGAATCGGCGGCAGTATGCCAGAGAAAGCAGGGGGGCGTATCCTCGCTGACGTTGTTCTGCGCGGACAATTCCCGGGCAATCGCCAAAGCCCGCGCATCCCTGTCGGGATTTGCTCCGATCAGATTCTCCGCCGAGCCCTTGTGGGCATACTCGCTCACCAGATCGATCACGGGATAGCAGAGGACGCCCAGATCGGGACGGCAGGAGATTTTGTCAATCTCGTCTTCCTGTCCATCCTCGCCGCTGTATTTGGTAAGCCGATCATAGCCTGTCAGCGTGGTGGCAGTCAGATGTCCACCCGCCGAGAAGCCGAGGATGGCGATGTGATTCTCCCCGTAGCCGTATTTCGAAGCAAGCGACCGCACCACACGGATAGCGCGAAGGGCGTCGAACTTCGGAACCGGATCCCGGTAAGGCGCGACGCGGTAGCGCAGGATGAAGGCGGTGATTCCGTTCTCATTGAGCTTTTTGGCGATCTGTACGCCCTCGTGATCCTCGGCACGTCCCCAATAGGCTCCACCGGGGAGTACGATAACCGCAGATTTCGCGCCCTCCACGGGATAGGGCAGCAGGCAGGGCTCCTCCTGCCCGATGGCAGGGTCAAACAGGGGAGGATTCTTCTCCCAAAGCAGGATTTTTTCCATATCCGATCTTCCTTTCAAAGGAAATATTTCCTTTATTTTAGCACAAATCCGCCCGCTTGTCAATGAAAAAGAAAATTTTCGCTGATTTTCGTGCAAAAATTCAATTTCAGAAAAAAATTTTCACAAAATCCCTTTACAAATCAAAAATTTCGTGTATAATGGAGTTAATATAGAATAAACAGGAGAAAAAACATGATCAACGAAAATCTTGACTTTCTGGCCTCCTTCGACCCCGAGGTTGCCGCAGGGGTTCGTTCGGAGCTTGCCCGTCAGCAGAATAAAATCGAGCTGATTGCTTCCGAAAACTTCGTATCCAAGGCGGTTCTCGCCGCCAATTCCAGCGTACTGACCAATAAGTACGCCGAAGGCTATCCGGCGCACCGCTACTACGGCGGATGCGAGTGCGTGGACGTGGTGGAGAATCTCGCCCGCGACCGTGCCTGCAAGCTGTTCGGTGCGGAGCACGCCAACGTACAGCCCCATTCGGGCGCGCAGGCGAACACCGCCGTTTACATCGCCCTGATCAAGCCGGGCGACACGGTCATGGGCATGAATCTCGCCCACGGCGGACATCTGACCCATGGCAGCCCGGTCAACGTCTCGGGACTGCTCTACAACTTCGTTCCCTACGGCGTCAATGCCGACGGCTTCATCGACTACGACGAGGTTGAACGGATCGCCGACGAGTGCAAGCCCAAGCTGATCGTCGCCGGCGCGTCGGCATATCCCCGGATCATCGACTTCGAACGCTTCTCCGCCATTGCAAAGAAGGTCGGAGCCTATCTGATGGTAGACATGGCGCACATCGCCGGACTGGTTGCGGCAGGTCTCCATCCCTCGCCCGTACCCTACGCCGACATCGTGACCACCACCACCCACAAGACCCTGCGCGGCCCTCGCGGCGGCATGATCCTCTGCAAGGAG
>CAYOON010000227.1:0-3780 GCA_964405595.1 uncultured Lachnospiraceae bacterium
AATCAAGGACGAACGCCGCCCAGAGCGGGAATAGCTTCTTTTCTTTCATAGAGTTTTCTCCCTACCGTCAGGAATCACTCATACCTGCCAGCGCATAGTTGAAGATGCAGCGGTAGATTTTCGCGGAATCCTTGATCGGATTGAAATGGGAGGACGGATTACCCTCTTCATAAACCGTGCGGATGTCGATCTCGCCGATGGGGATCCCATGCTTTGCCGCATCCAGCAGCATGTTCATCTCGTACTCGTAGCGATCGCCGGGAATCGACAGCAGCCACGGAATGAGGGTAGTTTCAAATCCCCGGAGCCCCGTCTGGGTATCGTTCACCCGAACACCGCTGACCGCCGAGAAAACCCCTCTTGTGATGGTGTTTCCGAACATAGAGCGGGCGGGCACATCGCCCTCAAACTTGCGGGATCCGATGACAAATCCGCCGAACTCGTGAAGAAAGGCGTCCACTCTGGCGATGTCGTCGGGCTTATGCTGTCCGTCGGCATCCGCCGTAATCACGAAGCGGCAGTCGGGGCGTTTATTTTGAATATAATGGAAACCGCTTTTGAGTGCCGCGCCCTTGCCGTGATTCACCTTCTTTCGGAGAACGGTTCCGTACGCGGATACCCGGCGGAAAATTCCGGTATACGCTTCCCCGCCGCCGTCATCCACGATCACCAGATCGTAGCCCATCTCCTTCAAGTGAATCGCAGTCTCAATCAGCGCCTCATCGGGCTTGTACGCGGGAATCAGAACGATTGTATCCATAATTACTCTTCTTCCTTCCGTTTTTCTCATTCATTTGGTTGCGAAAAAATCGCAGTTCCTTTTCAGTATACCAGTTTTCTGTGAAAAAGCAAGTATTTTAAGCGTATTTTAATAAAATGTTTACGGTTTTTGGGATCTTTTACGCACAATTTGCTTGCGATAGACCCGTTCGGCACTTTTCGCGAAGGCTTCGATCGAATATCTGCGTCCCGTCTCGATCGCACCCTCCCGAAGCCTCGTTTGCAGCTCGGGCGATGCCATAAACTGCCGCAGATGCTCCGCGAACTCTTTCCGGGAGCCGTACTGCCAGCCGTTATAGCCGTCGATCACCACGTCCTTCAGGCAGTCGTCCCTCCGGCAGAGCATGGGAAGCCCGCAGGACAGCGCCTCCATATAGGTAAGCCCCTGCGCCTCGCTGGTGGAAGCGTTGACGAACAGATCGCCGGCACGGTAGTAGATTCCAACCTCTTCCGGCGGGATCATGCCCGTAAACACCACCCGATCCTCGATTTTCAGTTCTCGCGCTTTCTGCATCAGCTCTTCCTGACAGGAACCGCCACCTACGATCAGCAACGTCCAATTCTTCACGCCGACAAGCCGCTTTACGCCGTAGAGCAGCTCCTCGCAGTTCTTTTCCTTCGCCAATCTGCCCACATAAACGGGAACTACATGATCGACCGGGATATTCAGCCGCTGACGGACAGCGGCTTTCGCCTGCACGTCATCGGAAACGGCGAAACGCTCCTGATCGATCCCGGTGGGGATCACATAGATAGGGACGGTGACGCCGTAATCCTTCAAAAGCTCCGCTACCTTACCGGTGGGCGCGATCTGGGCGTCCGTCCGCTGTGAAATCCAGCGGGAAAAGCCGGATACCATCTTCTTTCCTATCTTCTTCACGGGGAAAAAGTAGTGGGTATAGTCCTCGTAGACCGTATGATAGGTGTGAACCAGCGGCGCGTCCGACGCTTTCGCAATTTTCCGCGCCAGAAAGAAGGTGCTGAACTCGCAGTTGGAGTGAACCACGTCAGGCTTCCACTCGATCAGATCCCGGATCAGCTTCCCGGCAAGCGTGGAACGCAGTCGGGCGCCGGGATAGATGAATCCCGCGTTTACCGAGCCGATATAGGTCACGCCGTCCGCATAACCGGAGTGCGTATCGGGCGCCAAGGTCAGTATCCGTACCTCGTGTCCTCTTGCTTCAAGCCCCCGGCGGAGGTTCAGAACCGAGAAAACCACGCCGTTTATGGTCGGTGCATACCAGTCGGTCGTTATCAGAATTTTCATTTTGTAATCACGCCTTTCTACGAATACTTGGGAGGTGGGTCGGTTGACGTTTTACGGGCAAAAATACGGGGAAATCAGACATTTTTTCTCGCTTAAAGCATCAGCGCGCAGAGCAGATCGCCGAATTCGGTGGGATTCTCCACGGGAAGTCCCTCGATAATCCTCGCCTGCGTGAACAGGATCTTGGTATAGTCCTTCAACTTATCCTTATCGGAGAGATACAGCTCTTTCAGCTTTGCAGCAATGGGATGGGTCAGGCTGATCTCCAGTGCCAGATCGGCGTGAATATGCCCGCTGCCCTGGGGCATGGAGCGGTAGACCTTCTCCATCTCCACCGTGATCTCGCCGACGCTTGCAAGGCATACGGGGTGATTCTTCAGCTTGCCGGTGAAGCGGATCTCTTTGACGGCCTCGCCAAGGGCTTCCTTCATGATGCTGAACATTCCGGCGGCTTCCTCGTTTGCCTTGGTGATGCTCTCCTTCTCCTCGTCGGTGGACAGGTCGAAATCGGATCCGCAGATATTGGTCAGCGGCTTATCCTGATACTTGTCCAACGCTTTCAGCGCGAATTCGTCGATGCTTTCGGTGAGATACAGGATCTCGTAGTCCTTCTCCTTGACCGCCTCGGTCTGGGGGAGCAGGTCGATCTTGTCCACCGTCTCGCCGCAGGCGTAGTAGATGGCAGTCTGCCCCTCGGGCATCCGGGAGACATACTCGGACAGGGAGACGGGCTTCTTCTCCTTGGAGGAATAGAAAATCAGCAGATCCTGAAGCAGATCCTTGTGCATTCCGTAATCACTGTAGATGCCGTACTTGATCTGGGCACCCAGCGCCTTGAAGAACTCCTCGTAGGCGGCGCGGTCGTCCTGCATCAGCTTAACCAGCTCGTTCTTGATCTTCTTCTCCAGACTCTTGGCAATGGCCTTTAACTGGCGATCGTGCTGGAGCAGTTCACGGGAGATATTCAGCGAGAAATCCTCGCTGTCCACCAGTCCGCTGACGAAGCTGAAATAATCGGGCAGCAGATCGGCACACTTTTCCATAATCAGCACGCCGTTCGAATAGAGCTGGAGCCCCTTCTCGAATCCCTTGGTATAGTAATCGAAGGGCGCGTGCTTCGGCACGAACAGCAGGGCATTATAGGTAACCGTACCCTCGGTCTTGGTGTGAATCACCTTGGCGGGATCCTCGAAATCATAGAATTTCTCCTTGTAGAACTGCTTCAGCTCGTCCTCGGTGATCTCGCTGTCCGACTTCTTCCAGATGGGGGTCATGCTGTTAATGGTGGCATCTTCGGTGACATCCTCGTATTCGTCCTCGCTGCCCTCCTTCTTCTGGGAGCGGGTGCGGGGCAGGATAATGGGGTAACGGATATAGTCGGAGTACTTGCGGATCAGCGATTCCAGCCGGTATTCCTCGAGAAATTCGCTGTACTTTTCGTCCTCGGTATCCTCCTTGAGATGCAGGGTGATGACGGTTCCGTGATCCTCCAGCTCGGAGGGCTCCACGGTGTAGCCGTCGGCGCCGCAGGACTCCCAGCAGTACGCCTGATCGGAGCCGTAGGGCTTGGAGATTACGGTAACACGGTCGGCGACCATGAATGCCGAATAGAAGCCCACGCCGAACTGGCCGATCACGTCGATGTCTTCCTTCTTCTCGTTTTCCCTCTTGAAGTTCAGCGAGCCGCTGTGGGCGATGGTGCCCAGATTGGTTTCCAGCTCCTCGGCGGTCAT
>CAYOON010000228.1:0-3767 GCA_964405595.1 uncultured Lachnospiraceae bacterium
AAGTTGATTGAAGATGGGCGGATTTATCTCGCGCAGCCGCCGCTGTACAAGGTGTTTAAGGGGAAACAGATCCGGTATGCTTTCTCTGATCAGGAGCGGGACGAGAAGATTATTGAGCTGGGGACTAAGGGCGTTGAGGCCGAGCGGTACAAAGGTCTTGGCGAGATGAATCCCGAACAGCTTTGGGAGACGACTATGGATCCCACGACGCGGACGCTTCTGCGGGTGACCGTTGAGGACGCTATGCGGTGCGACGAGGTCTTCTCTCTGCTCATGGGCGACGAGGTTGAGCCTCGGCGGGAGTTTATCGAGAAGAACGCGACTTATGTCACGAATTTGGACGTTTGACGGACGCTCTGACGAGCGTCGTAAAACGCGCAAGCGCGTTAAAAAGTTTTCGTCCACCTTTTTTAAAAGGTGGCGCCGTCGAGGGCGCGTAGCCCTCGTCGCCGCGCGCACGCGGCGAAACGCCCCCACGGCCCTTCTCTTTTTGCAAAGCTTTTTCTCTTGGGCCTTTTTGGTCAAGAGAAAAAGCGGACTAACGGCTATATATAACCACTTGGCTACGCACATACGAACGGCTAATAACCAAGATGTCAACGCATTTGCGTCAGAAAACGCCAAAAGTTTTCCACATATCCAACAAGTTTTCCACACCCCTTTCCGTGGACAACCCGGTTTTCCACGGGTTATCCCGCAAATTGCCACACCACTTTTCCATGATCGCCGGGAAAGTTTTTCCACACCCGTCCGAAGCGTGGAAAAGTCCGGGACGAGCTGATGCTGACGGGGATTTGCCGATTGAGGAGTAAACGGAAGACGAAAGATTTTCCAAGGCTTGTCTACTCCATCTAAACGAGTTTTCAACATACTTTTCCACACCCTGTGGAAAAAGTTTTTCTGACGGAAAAACTTTTCAAGTTTTCCCGATGGAAAATTTATAATACGAGCATAGCAAAATAAACCCACCCACCGAATACAAAACGAAAGGAATCATCTACGATGAAAAAACTTCTCATCTTTATCGGCGCGCTGACCGTGATCGCGGCGGCAGCGGCAGTTCTTCTGCCTGTAGAAACTACCGAGGACGGCAGATACGTCATTTTCGGCAAAAAATTCGGCAAAAAGACCAAGAAATCGGGAACCGATCGGGTGATCTGCACCGACAATCTGCTGGGTATCCTTGCCGACAAGATTCACGCCAAGCGGGAACTGACGAAGACGCAACCCGACAACGACAACTGCGAGGACTGCGAAGGCTGCATGAACTGCGAAAGCTGCATCGACTGCGAGGACTGCACCGATTGCGTCGGCTGTGAGGACTGCGTCGATTGCATGGACTGCGTGGACTGCCTGAGCTGCGACAACTGCAACGACTGCGTGGACTGCGTCGATTGCGTAGACTGCGATGATTGCATCGGCTGCGTAGGTCTGGTCGGCGTATCGGACGCGAGGGATCAGTCGAACTTCAACTACTACGAGGACGAGGCGGAGTCGGAATGAGCGAGAGCATAAAGAAATTCATCCGGATCTGCGCGGGACTGATATTCGTATTTCCCTACGGGATCTCAAGAGAGGTCGGATCGGACGGCGGCCGGGTTACTACGGTGAAGGCGCTGCTTTGGGAGATCGAGTTCGGGACGAAGAACGGGATTCCCCATCTGGCTCTCAGATGCCCGCATGTTATCCGGGCATTGCTGAAATAAAAGGAGTTGATCCATATGAAAAAAATCGGAACGAAAGGGATTATTCTGGGAACGACAGCGTTTCTGATGTTATTCCCGCGAAAGATACAGACCGAACACCGCACCGACGAGAATGGAAAGCGGAAGCTGTCCCGTTTTGCCTTCACTTCCACCCTTTTGGGGTTGGATGTCTCAGAGGCAGAGGGCGGAAAGAAGTCGGTGGCTCTGTCCATTCTGCCCGAATCGGAGACGATCGGTGGCAAATTGCAGGAGCTGATTGATACTATTCAGGAGAAAAAGAAGGAAAAGCAGCTTCGCCCGCTTTTCAAGAACGCGCTCGCGCTGATCTCGAAAAAAAGCGTGGTGGACGTCCCCTACCTCTGCCGGAAGCTCGGCGTCGGACAGTCCTGCGGCGAGGCGTTCATCGAGATGATGGAAGAAATGAACGTCGTTGCCCCCGTTGACGATGGCAAATACCGCGTGATCATGCCTAAAAAGGAGATCGACGCGCTGATTTTGCAGAGCTGATCGGGGCAGCCGGTTGGATCGCAAAAATCGGTAGTAAACGGTAATTGTTTGTCTCCGTATAGCCATATAGATCGCAAGAACCGTTAGCCGCTTTTTCTTTTGGCCGAAGAGAGGCGCAAATCATGCTTCGCATGATTCGAAAAAGCTCACAAAAAGAAAAGCGCCCTGAGGGGCATTTCGCCCTCTGCGGAGGGCGACCAAAGGCGCTGCCTTTGGAATCCGCCACCTTTTTCAAAAGGTGGACGAAAACTTTACTAAAAACGTAACAGCGTTACAAAAGTAACGGTGTTACTTTGAGAGGAACTTACATGAGTAAAAAAGACAAAATCGAGAATTACGAGTTCCCGGATCAGAAGATCGTGGACGTGAAACTGGATAGGGAGGTGGAGAAGTCCTTCATCAACTATTCCATGTCGGTAATCGTCAGCCGCGCGCTGCCCGATGCCAGAGACGGTCTGAAACCCGTCCATCGCCGGATCCTCTACGCAATGTATGAGGATCACTTGACCTACGACCGTCCCTACCGGAAATCGGCGACCACCGTCGGTAACGTGCTGGGTCGCTACCATCCTCACGGCGACTCCTCCGTCTATGACGCCCTCGTTCGCTTGGCACAGGACTTTTCCCTGCGCTACCCGCTGGTAGACGGTCAGGGTAACTTCGGTAATATCGACGGCGACCAGGCGGCTGCCTACCGTTATACCGAGGCAAGAATGACCCGCCTGGCGGGCGAAATGCTTACCGATATTGAAAAGAACGTGGTGGATTTCATCCCCAACTTCGATAATAAATTGCAGGAACCCGTGGTGCTCCCCTCCCGCTTCCCCAATCTGCTGGTCAACGGCTCCATGGGTATCGCGGTAGGTATGGCGACCAACGTCCCGCCCCATAACCTCTGTGAAGTCGTGGACGGAACCATTCATCTCATGGAGCACCCCGACGCCACCGTCGCCGACCTCATGAACTTCATCAAGGGTCCCGACTTCCCCACCTCCGCCATCATCCGCGGAACCTCCGGAATCAGAGAAGCCTATACCACCGGAAAAGGACGGATCACCGTCCGCTCCCGTGCCGAGGTGGACGAGGAAAAGCACCGGATTATCGTCACCGAGATCCCCTATTCGGTCAATAAGGCGATGATGGTCGAGGCGATGGCAGCCTGCGTCAAGGATAAGCGCATCGAGGGCATCACCGCCATCCGGGATGAAACCGATAAGAAGAAGGGTCTGCGGGTCGTGGTAGAATACCGTCACGACGCTAATGGTACCGTGATCCTCAATCAGCTTTATAAATTTACCTCCCTGCAAGATACCTGCGCGGTCAATATGCTGGCGATCGTGGACGGCGTTCCGAAGGTACTCAGCCTCAAGGAGTGCTTGGAGATCTATATCAAGCATCAAGAGGAGATCACCGTCCGCCGGATCCGCTTCGATCTGGAGAAGGCACTCCGCGAAGCCCATATTTACGAGGGCTATAAGCTGGCGATCGACAATATCGACCGGGTAATCTCCATTATCCGCGCGTCCGCCAGCGTTTCCGAGGCGAAGGTCAACC
>CAYOON010000229.1:0-3726 GCA_964405595.1 uncultured Lachnospiraceae bacterium
ATTGTTGAAGTTGACGAAGATACCCTGCGCGGTTTCAGGGCGCAGATAGACGGTGTTGGTCGAATCCTCGGTAACGCCGATGAAGGTCTTGAACATCAAGTTGAACTTGCGGATAGAGGTGAAATCGCCGCTGCCGCAGGAGGGGCAGACGATATGCTTCTCCTTGATATAATCCATCATCTGCTCATCGGTCCAACCGGCGGGATTATCGTCCAGTCCGTTCTGGAAGGCGTAGTCCTCGATCAGCTTATCGGCGCGGTGACGGGTGCGGCAGACCTTACAGTCCATGAGCGGGTCGGAGAATCCGCCCAGATGGCCGGACGCGACCCATGTCTGGGGGTTCATGATGATGGCACTGTCCAGACCCACGTTATAGGGCGATTCCTGGACGAACTTCTTCCACCACGCCTTCTTGACGTTGTTCTTGAACTCCACGCCCAAGGGGCCGTAATCCCACGAGTTGGACAGACCGCCGTAGATTTCGCTGCCTGCGTAGATGAAGCCTCTGTTCTTACAGAGCGCTACGATTTTTTCCATGGTTTTTTCGCTATTGTTCATAATTCTATTCCCTTCTTTATTCCAACGAGCAGGACGCTATCTGCTGTACTGCTTCATCTGTGAAATTGTAGTGCTGTAGTCTACGACGAAAAGATTCTCGCCGCCAATCCGGGTATATTCACCCTTCACGCTAACAATCGTCGCCGTGCAGAGACGATATGTAAACATCTGATCGGCAAAATCCAGCACCGAATCGTACTCGCCGAGATCGAATTCGTAATACATGGGGTAAAACTTTGCCCAGATGCTTTCGATTTTGAGATAGTTCGCCGTGGTGCTCTCCTGATCCAGCACCGATTTACAAACGGCGGAGATAATCTGCATCTTGGTGCTCGGCGAACTGTAGCCGTCGTAAATGAGCAGCGAGTGCAGATCGGCGGAGGTCAGCTGATTGACGCCTCTGGGGAAGAAGCGAGTCGAGCCGTCCGTGCGGTCGTATACGCTGAACGCTTCCGAAAATTCCACCGTAAGGCCACCCATATCATCGGCTACCCGCTCAAAATCCGTGCGGTCTATGTAGGCGTAGCAGTCGATCGGGATTCCCGTACAGCCGGTCACGGACTCGGCGATATAGCGATCGGTAAGTCCGTATGTACCGGACTTCATATAGGTATACCCTTCCGTGAGACTCATTTGGACGCCCTGAAGCTGCACCATCATATCCCCCGGGAACGCCGTGATCATAACCTGTCTGGTGTCACAGTTGTAGTAAACCAGCGTCATGAATTCGATTGTTCTTTGCGGGATTTCGGATTTCGCTTCCCCGTCGGCAGAAAGAGACACGGGCGTGTCCGCAGGTGCGGTGACGATCAGAAGCAGCGAGAGTCTACCGGTGGCGTCGATCTCGTAGCCGTCTAAAGCGGGACCGTTATTCTCGTCGGAAGGCTCGGTCGTCTGCGCAATTCCGTTCTCCACCTCTTCTACAACGTAGTTCACGGTAAAGTAGGCGATCGGAACGAAAACCACAAGCGCCACGGCAAACGCGATCAAAAAACTTCGTACAAATGACAAGACGTATCCTCCTACAATCGGCAGGTAAACTGCCTCTGTTGATATTTCATTTCACTTGCCCGAAGGCAAATTTCGTAAAAAAGCCGATTGCGGCAGCAATCGGCTTTTCACTGGCGTTCCCGAGGTGACTCGAACACCCGACCTACCGCTTAGGAGGCGGTCGCTCTATCCAACTGAGCTACGGAAACAATTTCCGGAAGGATCCTACAGCCCTGCCAGTATGATTATAGCACGTTTTTTCCGAAAATGCAAGTATTTTTTCAAAACTCATGAAAAATTTACAGTTCAGTATCAGATTAACCATAATCTTCGAAACCGGTGTGGCAGAAACTCTACGCAAAAACGGAGCAGTCGCCCCGATATGGGGTAACAGCTCCGTTTTTGCACATCGGCTTACTTTATCAGTTCATCCGACAGGCGGAGGATTTCCGGCGCCAGCTTTTCACGCCGCTTTTTCGTGATGCGGCTATAAATCGGATAGGAGGCGATAATGCCGATGATTCCGACTATACCGATAATTATACCGGGAATAAAAAGCCCCTCCCAAACCATCGTACAGCACATTCCGAAGCCCATAATCAGAGTGCTGATAACTCCAATAATCAGCGAGACAATCATGCCCGGCTTGGTTACGCCGGCATCCAATCGGCGAAGCCGCTCCATTTTATCTTCTTTATTGGCAGGCGGGGCATACTTTTCCCGGATTCGTTTGATTTCCGATTGCTCCGCGGCAGAATAGGTGTAGTTGAAGGTTTCTTTCTTTTCTTCCATGATAATTGCTCCTTTCGGTTTATGAGCCTATTATAATGTCCGCTTGTTTACAAAACGCTTTTGTTATGTTTGAGAATTGTTAATTTTAAGCTCTTTCATCTGTTTTGCGGATTTCCAGATCATAAAGATCGCCATAGCGATCACGATGGTGCAGACTCCGCCGCCTACCGCGCTTGTCATTACGGCGCGGAAAATCTCATCATCCCCGCCGAACTGCGAAATCATTGCAGTAGTCAGCGACAGAATGGAAACCATCGCCGCGACCAGATTGATCGCCTTCGCAGCAGACAGGATCGGACTGCCGTGCTTCCTGTATTTGACAAGGTTAATGATCGCAATAATGATCGTATAAAAAGAGTAGGCTGCCATGGCGTAGATCAGCAGTCCGGGATAGTGAAAGCCCCGGTTTTGCTGCACGATATAGACCACAATTCCCATCAGCGCCTGATTCATGACAAGCAGGATGATTCCGCACAGGTGATAGCGGTGTATTTCCTCTTCCATCGGCGTTCTGCCGCTTTTTCGCTTTTCCCTTCGTACCAGAAGAAGCCGCATGACTGCGAGCAATAGATAGTAAACCGCCAGAGAAACAAACCAGAACGAGCGATAGCAGATCCCCGAAAACAGCTTCATCCCGATATACAGCAGATTGATAAACAGTCCCATGTACAGTGAAACCCTTGTCCGGAAGCGTACATCCTGAAAATACCGCTGCACAAGCGGGATTTCTAACAGCTTTTTCACAAAGGGATGTCTATCTATGTGTTTCCGGGCCGTCCGCACATAATCGCCGATTCGCGACAGGAGCGTGCAGGTAATGATCAGCGCATATGCGGAGGCAACATAGGATAGATAAGCAACCGGACTGTTGATTTGCATTGCCAGCGAATAGATCATGAGGGCATATGCGGGAATCGAAATAATCACAGTCCAAATCGGCGGCAGAAAGCATACTTTTTTAACGATTCGCTTGAATTTCTCCATCTTTTTGTCTCCTGATCTTTACTGTAAAGGTACTTCCCTTTCCGACTTCGCTGTCCACGGAAATATCCCCGCCGACAATATCCACCACCCGTTTTACCAGCGCAAGACCCAGACCGTTTCCCTGCGCGGCATGGGAACTGTCGCCCTGATAGAATTTCTCAAAGATATGCACACCCACCTCGGGGCTGATCCCGCATCCGGTATCGGTAACCCGCACTACCGCCCATTCCTCCGCCGATTTCAAGGACAAAAAGACGCTTCCGCCCGGTTCGGTGAATTTCAGCGCGTTGGAAAACAGATTATTCCAGATCAGCGTCAAGAGTTCAGCATCCGATTCTACGAATACTTCTTCCTGCTATGTCGGGCTTGGTAATACACAAAATATCATTGCATCCGATAAGT
>CAYOON010000230.1:0-3724 GCA_964405595.1 uncultured Lachnospiraceae bacterium
ATCTGCCGCCCTTGACGTTGAAGGAGAACCGTCCGCTGCTGTAGCCCCGCGCCTTGGCGTCGGGGGTTTCGGCGAACAGCTCACGGATGTCGTTGAACAGTCCCGTATAGGTAGCGGGATTGGAGCGGGGCGTTCTGCCGATGGGCGACTGGTCGATGGCAATCACCTTATCCAGCTCGCGGATCCCCTCGATGCGATCGTGATCGCCGGGGCGGGTATAGGCACCGTTCAGCTCGGACGCCAGCGCGCCGTACAGGATTCCGTTGACCAGCGAGGACTTGCCCGATCCCGACACGCCGGTGACACAGACAATCTTCCCAAGCGGGATTTCCACGTCGATATTTTTCAGATTATGCTCGCGGGCACCGAAAATCTTCAGCCACTTTCCGTTTCCGGGGCGGCGTTTTTCGGGGATGTCGATCCGCTCCCTTCCGGAGAGGAACGCGCCGGTCAGCGAGTCGGGATTTTGCTTCACCTCATCGGGCGTACCTGCCGCGACAACCTGTCCGCCGTGGATGCCCGCGCCCGGGCCAATGTCCACCAGAAAATCAGAGGATTCCATGGTTTCCTCGTCGTGTTCGACCACGATCACCGTGTTGCCCACGTCCCGAAGACCTTTCAGCGTGTTAATCAGCTTGGAGTTATCCCGCTGATGCAGTCCGATGGAGGGCTCGTCGAGGATATAGACCACGCCCATCAGCGATGAGCCGATCTGGGTCGCAAGCCGGATCCGCTGGGCTTCTCCGCCGGAGAGCGATCCTGTTTTCCGAGAGAGGGTCAGGTACTCCAGGCCCACCGAGCAGAGGAAGTTCAGTCTCGCGCGGATTTCCTTGAGGATCTCCTTGGCGATGATGGTTTCGCTCTCGGTAAAGGTCAGAGAGTTCACGAATTCCAGCTCGTTTGCCACCGGCATGGCGCAGAATTCGTAGATATTCTTCCCGCCGACGGTCACAGACAGCATCTCGGGATTCAGTCTCGCACCGTGGCAGTTGGGACAGATCACGTCCTCCACGAATTCCTCGTAGTAGTCGCCGCCCCACTGCTTCATCCTTGACTGGATCATGCCGATTACGCCCTCGAAGGTGACGGTCTGGCGGGAGATCCGCTTGTCAAAGTAGCGTTCGATGTCGTAGCTATGCTCGGTATCGCCGTAGAGCAGCACCTGATAGGCTTCCTTGGAGAATTTGCGGATGGGCGTATCCAGCGTGAAGCCGTGATTCTTTCCCACCGCCGCGAAGAGGGGACCGTTCCAGGTGTTATCGTCCAGCGATTTGAAGCCGTTGACCTGAATCGCGCCCTGCCGCAGGGACAGGTTCTTGTTGGGGATCATTTTATCGGGGGACAGCTTGGGCAGCTCGCCCAGTCCCGAGCATTCAGGGCAGGCACCCAGCGGATTATTGAAGGAGAACATCCGGGGTTCCAGCTCGGCGAAGGAGATTTTATGCTCCTCGCAAGCGTAGTTCAGCGAGAAATCCATCTCCTCCGGGGGATCGGACAGCACGACTACCTTCAGCAGTCCATCGCTCTGGCGGAAGGCTGCCTCCACCGAATCGGCGAGGCGGGTACGCATACCCTCTCTTATCACGAGACGGTCTACGACGATCTCTACGGTATGCTTGAAGTTCTTGTCCAGTTCGATCTTCTCGGACAGATCGTAGAGCGATCCGTCCACCCTTACGCGGACGTAGCCCGATTTGCGGGCGTCCTCGAATATTTTGGCGTGGGTTCCCTTCTTCTCCCGCACCGCGGGGGAAAGGAGCATGAACTTCGTCCCCTCGGGGAGGGCGAGGATCTGGTCAATAACGTTATCCACCGTCTGGCGGCGGATCTCCTTGCCGCAAACCGGGCAGTGGGGGATACCGACTCTGGCGTACAAAAGACGCAGATAGTCGTAGATTTCGGTGACCGTTCCAACGGTGGAACGGGGGTTCTTGGAGGTGGTCTTCTGGTCGATGGAGATACAGGGGGACAGACCGTCGATGGAATCGATGTCGGGCTTGTCCATCTGCCCGATGAACATTCTGGCGTAGGAGGACAGCGATTCCACGAAGCGGCGATGTCCCTCGGCGTAGATGGTATCGAAGGCCAGCGAGGATTTTCCCGATCCCGACAGTCCGGTAAAGACGATCAGCTTATCCCGGGGGATCTCCAGCGAGATATTTTTCAGATTATTGGCTCTTGCGCCCTTGATAACGATGGATTTACTTGACATATTTCTTCCTATCTCTCTATTATTCTACGATTAACCTTTGTTCGATTTGGATTCGTGAATGCCATTTTACATTGAACATATGTTCTTGACTGATTATAGCATGGTCTATGCAAAAAATCAAGGGTTTTTGAAAAAAAATAGAAAAAATTTTTCGGGAGCAGGGCTCGATGAAGCTTGTTGTTATATTCTGTTGTAATTATTTTCCTGTGTTTCAGTTATCATTCAGATTTGCAGCAGTTTCATGGCGATCTGCCGGGTTCCGGGGTTCTGGGAGGAGGTATCGTAGAGAACCGATCCGATTCCGCCCCTCTTCAGCAGTCCGCGGGCGGCAAGTCTGCGCTCGGTCTCGGCGGCGATACCCTCGTTCCCGTCGAACAGGGGGACGTTCTCCCCGAGAATCCTTGCGATGGGTCGACGCAGGAATGGATAGTGGGTACAGCCCAGCACCACCGAATCCACCTTGCCTATGTAGGGATCCAGCAGGGTATGCAGGAGGGCGTCCAGCTCGTCGCCCTCCACGATGCCCTGCTCTACGAACTCCATGAGTCCCGGACAGGGCAGTTCCAGCACGGTGCTGCCCAATCCGACCCGCTTCTCCAGCTCCTTGAACTTCATGGTTTGCAGGGTCAGCGGCGTCGCCATGACCAGAACGCGGGAATTCTCTTTATATTCGACCGCCGGCTTGAGCGCAGGCTCCGCGCCGATGATGGGCAGATCGGGATACTTCTGTCGCAGATACTCCGCGGCGGCACCCGTCGCCGTATTGCAGGCGATCACTACCGCTTTGAGCGGACTTCGTTCCATCAGGTGCAGGACGCAGTTCTCCGCAAGAATCCGCACCTCTTCGGCGGTTTTGGTTCCGTATGGGGCGTTTTTATCGTCTCCGTAGTAGAGGAAGCTCTCCTGCGGCAAACGCGCGATCAGCTCTCTTAAGGTGCTGATCCCGCCCATACCCGAATCCAGCACGCCAATCGGCGACATTTGATCGGGAGCGTTCATGTTGTGTCTCCTTCTATGTGAATTGGGGTCTGCTATCAGACACCCTCCGATATATTCTGCTTTTTCACGATAACGAGATCAAATTCAGAGGCATTTGACTTCACGAAAAAATCATCGTAATGGACGTGACTTCCCGTCGGCAAATCTTGGTAAGCCATATAAAGCATCTGCTTTGCAAGAGAAATCAATCCCTGTTTATTTGCCGACAGAACGACTTCCCCATGGCTGACGTTAATACGATACTCTGCGTCGTTATCCCAAATAACGTCCAGCGCATTTCCGTCGAAATCAGGTATTTCAAGGTTGATTTTCATGATTCATTCCTCGTTTATAATCAGCTAACAGCCATATAGTCAGCGAAAACTTGTTAGTCCGCTTTTTCTCTTGACCTAGCAGGCGCAAAAGAAAAAGCTTGGCAAAAAGAAAAACGCCGTGGGGGATTTCGCGCTCTGCGGAGCGCGACCAAAGGCGCTGCCTTTGGAATCCGCCACCTTTTAAAAAAGGTGGACGAAA
>CAYOON010000231.1:0-3686 GCA_964405595.1 uncultured Lachnospiraceae bacterium
GGATACGAAATAGTAGTAGGGACTGTCTTCCTCGGGATAGAGGGCGGCACGAAGGGCGGTCATCGTCGGACTGCATACCGCTCCCGGCGGCAATCCCTTGTTTAAATAGGTGTTATACGGCGTTTCCACCTGTAAATCCTCCGGGGTGATCTCCTCGTGTCGGGATCCCTCGGTGTGATAGAAATAATACTGCACCGTGGCATCGCTCTGGAGCAGTCCTTCAAAGGTAGTGCTCTTCATCCGGTTGTGGAATACCGACGATACCGTAACGTAGTCGGCCGCAAACTTAACCTCCGCCTCAATCATGGACGCCAGTCTTACCACTTCATCCGGGGTCATCCCCAGATCGTCACAGGCTACCTTGTACTCCTCTCCGAACTTCCTGTCAAAGTTGTTCAGCAGCTTGTCGATGGCGGCAATTTCGCTGGTATCCGAGAAAAATCTGTAGGTGTCGGGATAGAGATAGCCGTCCAGACGGTAGAACCGTCCCTCGGGCAGGTCGCCCTTCAGATACTCCATGAACCAGTAGCTGTAGGGATAGCTGTTCAGCGCGCGGTCAAATCCCTCTCTGGTACCGATTCCGTTTTCTATAAACAAATCGATGATCTCGTCTGTGTTCATACCCTCGGTAAAGGTAATCTCGATCTCCTGCCGGGGCGGGATGGGGTTCAGGAGCGACATGATGGCGTCGTAGTTGGCGGCGGCACTGACCGAATAGGTTCCTGCCTTTACCTTGAAATTATCCTTCTTCTTCATCTGCGCGTACAGCTTGAATACCCAATCGTATTTGATTACGCCCGCATCCTTCAGCAGCTTGCCCACCTCGGCAGGGGACATTCCCTCGTCCTCGATGACCACCGTATAGCTGACCGGATTGCCGTCGCTGTCGGTCTCAAAGGTGAAGGAAAACATATCGTTGCCGATACTGACAATCTTGGAGCCAATGATCACGCCCAGCAGAATCACTACCACCAGATAGCAGATTCCGTATCCCAGCGTCCGGATGGGGGCGCCCCGCTCCGACTTCTTCCGGATCTTCACCCGGCGAACGATCTTCGCCTCGCTCTCGGGCTCTTCGACGTTCAGATTATCAAACGACAGCGCGCTGTTCCCGTCAGCGCCGACCAGCGCGGCGGGGGATACCTCGGTGTCCGGGGAAAAACCGATGTTCGCGGGATCGGTTCGGTCAACCTGTGCGAAGATCGAGCGGTCGATCTGGTCATCCTTGCGGATCATGCCCGATTCGGTGATCGCCGTCTCTTTGACGACGGCAGGTTTGTCCGGTTCGGAGCTTTCGGGGGCTTCCTTCTTTCCTAAAAAGGGGAGCTTCCGTTTTTTGGGCGGATCCGCCTTCTTTTCAGCCGATTCGGACGCGTCCGGGGTCGATTTCTGCGCAGTCTGATCGGACTTTTTCGCTTTTTTCGCCGACTTTGCCTGCTCGGGCGCGGGATCCTGCTGCTTCGGAGCAGATTTTTTCTCTACGGGGGCGTCATTCGTTCGCTTTTGGGCGGCTTCCGTCAGATTCGGGAACTGTTCGGTCTGTTTCCGGGGCGTTTCCGACTGCTTGGGGACGGAATGTCCCTTTTCGGGAGTCGATTCGCTCTTTTCGGGAGCGGGTTGCAGCTCCGCATCCTCTACGACAGGCGTAAACCGGGGATTCGGCGCGGGATCCTGCTGTTTCGGCGCGGGTTCGGCGGTCATCGACGGGGGATTTTCCCGAATGTCTGCCGATTCGCTTTTTTTCGGCCGGAATTCGACTTCCGGAAGCTCCACATCCTCCACGATGGGGGTGAACCGGGGCTTCGGCGCGTTGTTTTTCTTATCAGACATAGATTATATAACCATACCTTTCTTGAGAAACCGCAAGTTTGTGACGGTTTCGCCTTTGGCGAAATGGACGGCGTAAGCGGTTCAAGGCACAAACTTTCATTCCTTTGTCGGTAGATTTGTCAGGTAGTTGCCAGCGTGACGATCACGAAGAGCAGGACACAGAGGATCAGCGTCGGCGACGCCAGCGCCGACAGGAACGCCGACGGCTTGGCGGTTGAGACTGCGGGTCCCTCATAAGTGGGATCGTAGGCGTACTCGTAATAAGCCGATTCGGCTTCCCGGAAGGCCAGTGCCAGACAGAGCAGGAAGACGATCGCCACGATGAACGCCGTAAACAGCGGCCCCCGGGGTTCCAGCACCACCGTCCAGATGTAGGGCGCCAGATAGAGGCAGAAGAGATTATTGGCAAAATGCAGCAAAATCGCCGCGTACAGGCTCTTGGTGATATAAACCGCCGCCGCCAGCACGATTCCGCAGAAGAAATAGGACAGCAGCTCGGTGAAATAGAAGTGGGACATACCGAAAAGCAGTGCCGACAGGATCAGCCCCGCCGCCGGGCTATCGCCGGCATATTCGGACAAAATCACGCCCCGGAATACGAATTCCTCGCAGATCGCGGGGATCAGGCAGAAGGTCAGGATGGCGTAAACGGGGTTCAGCCCCTCCACCTTCGACGAAATCGAGTAGGCGGAGGACGAGGAAAAGCCCTCTGCCACCGGAAGGGACGCATAGGAAAGCAGATTGATCAGCATACTTCCGCAGATCATCACGCCGAAGAGCGAGAGCAGCAGGACGATCCGTCCGGGGGCAAACATCCGCAGCTTGAGTTTCCGGGTGAAGGACAGTCCGGTCAGCCTACTATAGAAGAGCGCGGGCAGGATGAAGATCAGAATTTGCAGAACGATCGTGGAGATCATCATATCAACGGCGTCCTGTGCGCGCAGGAAGGTGACCTGACCCGTGATCGCCAGCAGGATATAGACTACCAGCACAAGGACGGGAACCTTGATGGCGGGTTTAATTTCTTTCTTTTTTAGCAACGATATTTCCATTCCCTTTCTCAAAGTCACGGTATTTTTGGCGGTTTGCCGAAAGCGGCATCGCTTACGGCAAATTCGTGCCGCTTCGGCACGAAAGCCAAAAACTCAATGTTTGAAAGAAGTCAACGACTTCTTTCAAACATTTTCACCCCTTTTTCGGTGACGAGGAGATCCACCGCCTGATCGAAGCGTCCTCTGGGGAGGCGGTCGGCGATGAAATCGTGATAGACGAGACCTACGGAGGTTACGATGAAATCCTCCAGATAGCGATCGTAGTAGCCCTTTCCGTAGCCGAGGCGGTAGCCCTCTCTGTCGAAAGCGAGGGCGGGGACGAGGATCAGCGCCGACGAGCGGCCACGCTTATCGAAGAGCGGGCAGGTGGGGGCGGGTTCGGGGATGCCGAATCTGCCGTCGATCAGGTCGGAATCGAGGTTTTCGACAAGGCGGAACTCCATTCTGCCGTTCTCCTGTGTTACGGGGAAAGCGACCTTTTTTCCGGCGGAAAGTGCTGATTTTGCCAGCGGAAGGGTATCTATTTCGGTGGGTTTAGGATAATAGAGCAGGACGGTATCCACATAGCGGTAGGAGACCATCGACCGGATTCGGTCGGTGATCTTGCGATCCATGACCGCTTTCTCTTCGGGGGACAACGCTCTGCGCATGGCTTTGTATTGATCGCGGAGGGTGTTTTTTTCGTCTCGTAACATGGTTTCGGTTCCTCCGGATCGAGCGTGTTTTGAAAGTTTTCGTCCACCTTTTTTAAAAGGTGGCGGGGTCGAGGGGCGGAGCCCTCGTCGCCCGTCGCAACGGGCGAAA
>CAYOON010000232.1:0-3661 GCA_964405595.1 uncultured Lachnospiraceae bacterium
GCGCACCACGAAGGGCTCGGACTTCACGCCGCCTGCCGATACGGCAACCACCGTCGCAAGCGATCCCGTACGCACCGCGAAGATCCCGTCCTCGGTAATCCGGATGGTATTTCCGCTGATAATCTGGAAGGTATACGGCTCGTTGGCGTTTTCGGGGAGCGTCTGCAGCTCAACCTTTGCGTATTCGCCCACATTGACCGATACCAACTCGGATTTGATTTCAAATCCGGTAATCTTGACGGTCAGCACCGACTTTTCTACCTTAACGGTGACGCTTGCGGTGATACCGGACGATTTTCCGGTAACGGTAACAGTGGCGGTGCCTACGCCCTTGGCGGTCACAAGACCGGTTTCATCTACGTTCAGAACCAGATTGTTGGACGATTTCCATGTCAGTGCTTCGGTATAGCCCTCGGGCGTAAAAATCGGGATCAGCTCCCGGGTACTGCCCATGGCAAGGGTGATCTCCGCTTCCTCGAACATCACACCGAGCTCGCCGCCTACCGTAACCTGACAGCTTGCCGAAGCCGATTTGTCGGCAGTTTCAACCGTAATCACCGTTTTTCCCAGCTTCAGCGCGTGAATTTCGCCGCTCTCGCTGACCGACGCAACCTCGGGATCGGAGGAAGTCCAGACAAGCTCCGCGCTGCTGCTCGGCGTTACGGTGGCAGTCAGTATGTGCGACTGCTCCACATCCAGATTCAGGGTCGTCTGGCTCAGAACAATGTTGACCGCCTCTGCGGAGACATTGACCGTCACCGTCCCGACAACACCCAGAGCGGTTCCGTTTCCGATCGTCAGCGTGAGCGTCGCCGTTCCCACTTTGTGCGCGGTGGCTTTGCCGTCCTCGCTGACCGATACGACCGAATCATCGGACGAAGTCCACTTGACATCGGTGGGCAGCGAGTTCGCCGGCTTCAGCGTATATCCGATCTGCCGACCGGTCTCGCCTACATGCATGGAAATTGTTTTATCGCTCATGGTGACGTCGGTAACATAGTCATAAACCTTAATCGTGCAGGTGGCAGTATGTCCGGAATTCTCCGATTTTACGATTATCTGGGTGGTACCGCTCTTGAGTCCGGTAACCTTGCCGTCCGCCGATACCGAAGCAATCCCGGGATCCTTCGACTGGTAGGTAAATCTGCTCTCCAGCGTGGGCGGATTCATCTGCGCCTCAATCTGATGCTCTCCGGCAACCATGATGGTGACGTCGGTCTCATTCAGCGTGATTCCCTGTGCTTTCGCTATAACTGTAACGGAGCAAATCGCGTCGGTATGATCCTTGATATTCTCGGCACGCACCGTAGTGCTGCCCTCGCTGACAGCGGTGAGCTTTCCGGAAGGATCGACCGTAACGATCGCCGGATCTCCCGACTCCCAGACAACGGTTGCGACTTCCTTGCC
Organism: uncultured Lachnospiraceae bacterium; assembly: GCA_964405595.1. GTDB lineage: Bacteria > Bacillota > Clostridia > Oscillospirales > CAG-272 > CAKSQF01. The sequence goes on from CAYOON010000232.1 coordinate 1,408, forward strand.
CGTTTCACGGGAATAGGCCTTCAGGGTTTTGTTCGACTCGCCAATGGTCATGGTGACGTCGGTTTCGGACAGTCGAAGCCCAGTCTGCTTCGCTGACGTCGTTTGGGTGACATCATCAGTCTGTTCACCGGGTTCGTCACTTCCGCAGGCTGCCAGCGCGACGGTGGTTAGCACCATACAAAGAAGAATACAAATAACTCTGCGAAACCAATTATTCATAATATGATTTCATCCTTTCGTCTGAAATATTCCGAAATACGCTTCCCACCCGATTTCGGATAGGTGAGTTTATTATAGCACATTTTTCGCATAAAATCAATGCAATTTTTTCACAATTTTTGCTTCTTATCGAAACTTTTTGTAAACGCTTTCTATATTTTTTATAAACATTCAAAAGAGTCTTGCATATTTTTGCATTTTGTGCTAGAATAAATCTGAAACAATTTCCGGAAAAAATGAAAGGATTTTACGCTATGAACCGAGTACGGGAACTCTTGGATTTTATTGAAAACAGTCCGACCGCCTATCATGCCGTGGAGAATCTCGCGGCAAAGCTTACGGCGGCGGGATACGCTTCCCTTTCCGAATCGAGCCGCTACGAGCTGATCGCCGGAGGGAAATATTTTGTCACCCGAGGCGGATCGTCGCTGATCGCCTTCCGCGTTCCCAAAGGCGATCCCGCCTCCTTCCGGATCTCCGCCAGCCACAGCGACTCGCCTATGTTCAAGATCAAGAACCGGGGTGAAATCCAGTCGCTCGGACACTATACCAAGCTCAACGTGGAGCGCTACGGCGGAATGATCCTCTCCTCCTGGTTCGACCGTCCGCTGTCGGTGGCAGGACGGGTGGTAGTCAGACAGGGCGACGGACTGATCGCGAAAAATGTCTGTCTGGATCGGGACGTCGCGCTGATTCCCAACGTCTGCATCCACTTTAACCGTCAGGTCAACGACGGGTACCGATACAACCCGCAGGTGGATCTGCTGCCGCTGATCGGCAATCAGAAGTCCTCCGGCGAGCTGATGAAGCAGATCGCCGAGAGCGCAGGCGTTACGCCCGAAGAAATCGTGTCCTCCGATCTCTTCCTTTATAATCGCACCCCCGCGACGATCTTCGGTCTGAACGGCGAGTACTTCGCCGCCCCCCGGATCGACAATCTGGAGTGCGCATTCGGAACCTTCGAGGGCTTTTTGGCTGCCGAGGGCTGCGATGACGATAGGATCCCGGTCTGCGCCATGTTCGACAACGAGGAAACCGGATCGACCTCCCGCCAGGGGGCGGCGTCCACCTTCCTGTACGACACGCTTGTCCGCATCTGTGCCGCGCTCGGCATCGGCGAAGCGGGCTATTTGCAGATGCTTGCCTCCTCCTTCATGGTTTCCGCCGATAATGGCCATGCCAAGCATCCCAACCACCCTGAGCTTTCCGACGCCGACAACGCCCCCTACATGGGCGAAGGTATCGTGATCAAATACAACGCCAATCAGAAGTACACTACCGACGCACTGTCGGAGGCGCTGTTTACCGAAATCTGCCGTTCCGCCGGTGTTCCCGTTCAGCCCTTCGCCAACCGATCGGACGTTGCCGGGGGATCGACGCTGGGCAACATTTCCAACACGAAGGTCGCCCTGCCCACCGTGGACATCGGGCTTGCGCAGCTTGCCATGCACTCGGCCTATGAGAGTGCCGGATGCGCCGATCTTGCCTACCTGATCGACGGTATGACCGCCTTCTATCAGACCGCCGTCCGGCAGGAGCGGGACGGACAGTTCGTACTTGAGAAAGGGAGGGAAAGCTGATGTCTATCTTTAATAAAATCGGCGAGGGATTGCGTGCCGTATCGAACAAGCCCCACCGCACCGCCGCTGTTATCGTCGCCGGCGGAAGCGGAAGCCGGATGATGCAGGATCGATTTATCGACCGGGTCGGAAAAATCGCCAAATCCGTGAAAAAACCGTCCGAACAGCCGGAGCAAGCCGAAAAAGACGTGCAAAATGTGCCGACCAAGCAGTTTCTGGAGCTTTGCGGAAAGCCGATGGTCGTGTACAGTCTGCTTGCTTTCGAGGAAATCGAATACGTCGACGAGATCGTGATCGTCGCCAAGGAGGGTGAGCAGTCGCTCTATCCCGGGCTGATCGAGAAGTACGGAATCACCAAGGTTCGTGCCGTCGTCACCGGCGGGGAAACCCGTCAGGAGTCGGTCTGGAAGGGATTTTCCGCGATTTCGGATGAATGTGATTTCGTAGCAATCCAC
>CAYOON010000233.1:0-3659 GCA_964405595.1 uncultured Lachnospiraceae bacterium
TCTGCCATATAAAATATGCACCTCCAAAAGTGTCTAACTTTGGGGGTGCATATCAGAAAGGGGCTGATTTCCTTTTTACAAATTTGCCGGACAAAGTCCCCGAAAATCACTGTTTCGGGAGCGATGCCCCCGAAACAATGGTCTGTCGATTACTGATCCTTCTTCAACAGGTCGCGGATCTCGCGGAGAACGTCGAGGTCGGTCTCGACGGGTGCTGCGGGCTCCTCGGGTGCGGGCTCTTCTGCGGGAGCCTCCTCGCCCTTCTTCACCTTATCCTTCAGCTTCTTGGAACCGCTCTGCGCCGCAAGTACCACCTTCAGCATCACGAAGATGCAGAACGCAACGATCAGGAAGTTCAGGACAGCGCCGATCAGTACGCCCCATCCGATTGCTACCTCGGGAGTGACGATTTCGCCGGCCTCATCCAGTACAGCGGAGGTCAGCACGGTCTTGAGATCGGTGAAATCCATATCGCCGACGATCTTGCCGATAACAGGCATGATGATATTGTTGACCAGAGCATTGATGATGGGCGAGAACGCTGCGCCGATGATTACGGCAACTGCCATATCGATGACGTTACCCTTGTTGATGAAATCGCGGAATTCTTTGATAAACTTTCTCATGTATCTACCCTTCTTTCTGTTAGATGAATGTATTTTACCATGCTTTCCGCGCTTTGTCAAGACAAAAAACAAGATTTTCCTCGAAAAAGGTCGGGATTTTCACTTTCCCGCCGATACGCCTTGACATTCTCCCGTCCGTGTGCTAAAATAAGGAAAACAAACGAAAGAACGGACTTCCATGAAAATATATTCCATCGAAAACCAAAATATCCGCGCCGAATTCTCGGACGTTGGCGGAAAGCTGATGTCCCTGAGCCTTGACGGGGAAAATCTGCTCTGGCAGGGCGATCCCGCCTATTGGGACGACCGCGCGCCCATCCTTTTCCCCTTCTGCGGCAAATGCCGGGACGGCTTCTACCGCTGGCAGGGGGGACGTTACCCCATGTCGATTCACGGCTTCCTGCCCGGGACGCTCATGCGGGTTGCGGCGCAGGAATCGGACGCCATCACCTTCCGGCTGGATTCGGACGCCGCCACACGGGCGGTCTATCCCTTTGATTTCACGCTGGAGCTTGCCTATCGGCTGACCGCCCGGGGGATCGGGCTGCGGATCGACCTGACGGCGGGCAATCTGGACGTTCCCTTCTCGATTGGCGCGCATCCCGGCTTCGTGCTGCCCGGGGACGGTTGCTATCGGCTGCGGCTTTCGGGAGATCGCTTGCCGATTGCCCTTGAAATCACCGAGAACGGCCTGCTGGGGCAGGCACGCACGCCGATTTTTCCCGACGAATCGGGGGATTTGGTGCTGACGCCCGAAATTCTCGGTCAATGTGGGCTGTTTTTGCAGGACATTGCGCCAGACGTGATCCTCTGGCGTGAGAACTCGGCGCATCGGGTACGTCTTCGCTTCGACGGATTTCCAACGCTGGGACTTTGGCAGCCGACCTCCGGTGTGCCGGTATCCGGTGTACCGGATTGCGCCCCATTCCTCTGCGTAGAGCCGTGGGCAGGCCTTCCCGCCCCCGACGGCGAGGTGACCGATCTGGAAAGCAAGCCCGGCACACTCCGGGCAAAGGCAGGGGAGTCGGTCGGGCTGGAGATGGATATAGAGATAGTGAAAAGTGAAGAGTGAAGAGTGAAGAGTGAAGAAGTGTGGAACATTTTCGCCTGAGGCGAAAATGAATTGATTAAAAATAATGCAATTTACGGGGAAAAGGTGTACAATTGAGCCAAATCCCCCTTGAAAGGATGATAATCATGTACAATTCGAAAATGCACGCCCTAGGAACGACCCGCTCGATAATCCGGGAAATCTTCGAATACGGCAACCGCCGCAAGGTCGAGATCGGCGCCGACAAGGTCTTCGACTTCTCGCTGGGCAACCCCTCCGTTCCGGCTCCCGAGTCGGTAGACCGGGCGATCCGCGAGATTCTGGACGCCACCGATTCGGTTACCCTCCACGGCTATACCTCCGCGCCCGGCGATCTGTCGGTGCGCCGCCGCATCGCCGACGATCTCAACAGCCGTTTCGGCACAAACTTCACGTTCGAAAATCTCTACATCACCGTAGGCGCCGCCGCGTCGCTGACCGGAGCGATCCGGGGACTGTGCGAGGAGTGTGACGAGTTCATCGTTCCCGCGCCCTTCTTCCCCGAATACCGGGTCTTTGTGGAGGCGGCGGGCGGAACGCTCCGGGTGATCGCGCCGAAGCTGCCCTCCTTCCAGATCGACCTTGCCGCCCTGTCCGACGCCATCAACCCGCACACCAAGGCGGTGATCATCAACTCGCCCAACAATCCCTCGGGCGTGGTCTACACCGAGGAAACGATCCGCGCCCTCGCCGATCTGCTGACCGCAAAGTCCGCCGAGGTCGGGCATCCGATCTTCCTGCTCTCCGACGAACCCTACCGGGAGCTGATCTACGACGAGACCACCGTGGTTCCCTTTGTGACGAACTACTACAAGGACACCATCGTCTGCTATTCTTTCAGCAAATCGCTCTCCCTGCCCGGCGAGCGGATCGGCTACATACTGGTTCCTGCCGAGGTGACCGACTGGGCCGACGTCTACGCGGCCGTGGCGGGAGCCGCCCGTGCCAGCGGGTACGTCTGCGCGCCCTCCCTCTTCCAGCGGGTGGCAGCCGCCTGCGTGGGACAGACCTCCGATCTGTCGGTCTACAAGACCAACCGGGATCTGCTCTACGGCGCGCTGACCGGGATGGGATTTGACTGCGTCTATCCCGACGGAGCGTTCTATCTGTTCATGAAGTCGCCCGAGCCGGATGCCGCCGCCTTCTGCGAGCGGGCGAAAAAGTACGAGCTGCTGCTGGTTCCCGCCGATGACTTCGGGACACCGGGGTATGTGCGGATTTCGTATTGCGTCTCCACCGACATGATCCGCCGTGCGCTGCCCGCGTTTGAGATGCTGGCAGGGGAGTATTAAGAATAGTCAAAGGGACTGTCGCTTATGGCGACAGTCCCTTATTTGCTTATTCAATTAGCTGTAGATCAATCCTGTTCTCTCTTGCGAGCGGCAACAGCGACGCCTGCCAGTGCGACTACAGCGACTGCTGCGATCACAACGGACGCGCTTCCGGTGGGAGCGGGATCAGGGGTAGGCTTGGGATCAGGATCGGGAGTGGGAGTAGCGGGTTTGTACTCGGTGATGGTGACGGAAGCAGTAGCGTCTGCGGCAACTTCCATCAGTCCGCTATCCCATGTATGACCAAATGCGGTAACTTCCGCGTTGGAAGCCTTAATTGCGATCGTTCCGCTGATCTTTTCAACCTTACCCTCGTTGGAATTGTGGGTAGCGCCGATTGCAAGACCGACTACGGAATCGGGAGCGTTGATCTTAACGCCATTGAAGGTTGCAGAGATGATGTCCTCTCCGCCTGCCTGCCATTCCTTGAAGCCCAGCAGACCGCCGATGTATGCCTTACCGGTAACCTCGATGGTAACATTGTCAAGCGTGATGTTGTTGCCCACGCGACCGCGGTCAGCCCAGCCTGCAACGCCGCCTACAGAAACGCCGACTTTATTGCTATGATCCCACTGTTCCGGGAAGCTTTCTGCGGTAGATTCAACCTTCAGG
>CAYOON010000234.1:0-3626 GCA_964405595.1 uncultured Lachnospiraceae bacterium
GTGGGTATCGTCCACCCGGCGGGTCCACTCCTGCATACACTCGTTGACGGCATCCTTGAGGGTCATGGTGCCGGTGGTGACAGCGTTGACCTTTGCGCCCAGCAGTTCCATGCGGTAGACGTTCAGTGCCTGACGGATGGTGTCCTCCTTGCCCATGAAGATCTCGCACTCCATCCCCATCAGGGCGGCGGCGGTGGCGGTAGCAACGCCGTGCTGTCCCGCGCCCGTCTCGGCGATCACGCGGGTTTTGCCCATCTTTTTGGCAAGCAGGCACTGTCCGAGGACATTGTTGATCTTATGGGATCCTGTGTGGTTGAGATCCTCCCGCTTGATATAGATTTTTGCACCGCCCAGATCCTTTGTCATTTTTTCCGCATAGTAGAGCAGCGAGGGACGTCCCGCGTACTCGTTTAAGAGGCGGGTCAGCTCGCTTTGGAAGTCGGGATCGTTTTTGTAATGCTCGTACGCCTCTTCCAGATGATGAATCTCGTTCATCAGGGTTTCGGGGATATACTGTCCCCCGTGTATACCGTATCTTCCGTTTACAGGATTCATGTTGGGGTTCCTTTCTGAATTTACTTTTTTTAATAGCGATCTTACGATTAACCGGAATTTGTTAATGCTTGTATTTTTTATTCAGGTAATTTATAAAATCTGTAATTTTGTCTGGATTGCAATTCATCAGTGGCAATACAAAGCGAAATACATTCTCAATTTTTTCTACCCAAAAAAGCTCTTTTTCTTCAACTGATAAAAATTGATAGGAAGAAAATTGAAATGGCACTGAAATAGTTGGGTATCCATCTACCGTTTTACTTTTCACGGCAATTTTTTCTGCATCTTCATCACATTCAATGTTTAATTGCTTCAAAAAATCATTATCACAATATCTAACAACATTATAATATTCTCTATATAAAAAATCCGAATCTTCTCGTAACAAGGCTGTTCTTCGACGTGTTTCTTCTAAATCTCCTGTAAAAGCAGAAAATATATTTATTGCTCTTAATCTCACGGCATTTCATCTCCACAAATTCCGGTTTATCTTGCATAATAATGAACTTTTTTAATGCTCCCCCGCACGCACTGCCGTAACAGCCGCGGCGATCTTCTCCGGATCCTTCACGCCGTCTGTCTCCACGCCGCTGCTGATGTCGATGGCGTAGGGATGGATCCTTGCTATCGCTTCGGGGATGCTCTCCACGTCCAGCCCGCCCGCCAGAAAGATTTCCCGGGGGAACCCCTGATCGGCAAGCAGATCCCAGTCGAAGCGTTTGCCCGTTCCGCCCTGTGCGTCTACCGCGTAACTGTCTAAAAGGAGATAGTCGCAGGGGAGATCGGCGAGGTCGGACAGCACGGCACGATCCTTGACGCGGATCGCCTTTATCAGCGGCGCGTCGGTGTGAGAACGCAACTCTGCCAGATAGGCGGCATCCTCGTTTCCGTGCAATTGGGCGATGTCGATGATCCCCGCGTTCAGGAGAGCACACACCCGTGCGGGATCCTCGTCCACGAAAACCCCTACCGCGCGGATAGACGGATCCAGCCGCTGACGGAGTGCCGCCGCCTGCCGCTCGTCCACCTGACGGCGGCTCTTTGCGAAGATGAATCCCACGAAGTCCGGCTTTGCTACATTAACAGCGTCGATGTCGCAGGGGCGGGTCAGACCGCAGATTTTGATTTTCGTCATGTGGGTGGCTCCTCTCTTCCCGAGAGGGCGGCGAGCATGGCGCATTTATCGGCGGCACGCATGAGAGTTTCGCCGATTAGCGCGGCGTCGGTACCGTTTCGCTCCAGCACCTCCACATCCGCGCGGCAGGTGATCCCGCTCTCGGACACGAAGAGGATGGGCGGGGGGATCAGTGCGCGGAATCGGGAGGAGCGGTTCACGTCCACCTCGAAGGTGCGCAGATCGCGATTGTTCACGCCGAGCACCCTTGCGCCCGCCGTGATCGCTCTTGCGATCTCGATCTCATCGTGGGCTTCCACCAGCGCGGACAGACCCAGTTCATGAGCAAGGCTTAAATAGGCGGACAGTTCTTCGTCCGACAGAATCGCGCAGATCAGCAGGACGGCGGACGCACCCGCCTCCTTGGCCTGCCAGATCATATAGGGATCGACCACGAAATCCTTGCGCAGGATCGGGATTTTGACGGTTTTTGCGACCTCCCGCAGATAGTCAAGGCTGCCTAGGAACCATTTCGGTTCGGTCAGCACCGAGATCGCGGCGGCGCCTGCCTTCTCGTACTCCCGGGCGATCTGCGTATAGGGGAAATCCTCGGCGATCAGCCCCTTGGAGGGGGATGCGCGTTTGATCTCGCAGATGAAGGAGACGCCCTTCCCTGCAAGCGCCCGTTCAAAGGGGAAGGATCGGTCGATCTCCATTGTGCGGACGCGCTCCATCAGTGCTTCGGGCGGATCCACTTGCTTCTCCCGCTCTACCCGCTGTCGGGTGTAGACGGCAATTTCTTCCAGAATGTTCATGATTTGCTACCGCTAACGTAGGCATCCAGAGCGGCGATCGCCCTGCCGTCGGCGATCACCTCGCGGGCGATGGCGATTCCCTCCTCGATGGACACGCCCTTGGCAATATGCAGTGCCGCACCCGCATTAAGCAGGACGGCATCCGCAGCGGGGCAAGGTTTTCCGGACAGGATCTCCCTTGCGATTGCGGCGTTTTCAGCAGGCGTTCCGCCCGCGAGGTCGGACTTTTCGCAACGAGTAAACCCGAACTGTTCGGGGGTGATTTCGTAGGATGTGAAGTTCCCGTCCTCGAATTCGACCACTTTTGTGGGAGCGGAGAGCGAAATTTCGTCCAGACAGTCGGTGCCGTAGACGACCATTCCGCGTTTCACACCGACGTTAGAAAGCACCTGTGCCATCGGCTCCAGAAGCGCGTCGGTATAGACGCCCAGCAGTTGGAGATTGGCGTGGGCGGGGTTGGCGAGGGGTCCCAGAATGTTGAAAACGGTGGGGATTTTCAGCTCCCTGCGCACGCCGCCGACGAAGCGCATAGCGGGGTGATATTTCTGGGCGAACAGGAAGCAGAATCCGGTTTCGTCCAACAGTCTGCGGCTATGTTCGGGTTCGATGGTGATGTCGGCGCCCAGAGCCTCGAGACAGTCTGCCGCTCCGCATTTGGAGGAGGCGGCGCGGTTGCCGTGTTTGGTGACTTTGTAGCCTGCCGCGGCGCAGACGAAGGACGCCATGGTCGAGATATTGACCGAACCTGCCCGGTCTCCGCCCGTTCCGACGATTTCGAGACGGTCGCCCTCGTATTCGAAGGGGGTTGCGACTGCCCGCATTCCGACCGCGCAGGCGGTGATTTCGTCAACGGTTTCACCCTTGATGTGCAGGGCGGTCAGAAAGGACGCGATCTGGGCGGGGGTTGCCGCGCCGGTCATGATCTCGTTCATGACGGCGTTCGCGTCGGTATAGTTCAGGTTTTCGCCCGCGCAAAGAGCGGCGATTGCTTCTTGAATCATGGATTTTTCTCCTTTTTGATTACATTTTTGCCCGAATAGGCGACTTTATTGCCAGGAAATTCTGCATCATCCGCTTGCCGTCCGGGGTCAGGATGGATTCGGGATGGAATTGCAGTCCGTAGACAGCATAGTCCCGATGGC
>CAYOON010000235.1:0-3614 GCA_964405595.1 uncultured Lachnospiraceae bacterium
GATTTCGTCCCGGTGGAGTACTGGACGATTACCGCCAATCATTTAAGCGCCGACAAAGTTCCCTTCCGCTCGAAATTCTACGGAACGAGTTCCGGGAAGATCGAACTTCATACGAAAGCGGAAACCGATAAGATTCTGAACGCGATAGAAGGCAAGCCTTTCGTTGTGGAAACGGTCAAAAAGGCGGTCAAAAAGAAGAATCCGATGCCGCCCTTCACTACCTCTACCCTACAGCAGGACGGTTCCCGCAAGCTGGGATTCCGTACCGAACGGATCATGCGGGTAGCGCAGGAGTTGTACGAGGGTATCAACATCGGCTCGGAAAACGGCGGCGTACAGGGTCTGATCACCTATATGCGTACCGACTCTCTGCGGATCTCGAACGAGGCGAGAGATGCCGCGAAGGACTATATCCTGCGGCAGTACGGGGAGAAGTTCTATCCCTCGACCCCCAGAGTTTATAAGTCCAAAGCGGATGCGCAGGACGCGCACGAGGCGATTCGTCCTTCCAATCTGAAGTTCGAGCCTGCCCTGATCCGCAAGCATCTGACCACCGATCAATACCGTCTTTACAAGCTGATTTGGGATCGCTTCCTCGCCAGCCAGATGGCTTCCGCCGAGTTGGATACCGTAAATGCCGACATCCGCTGCGGCGACTATATCTTCCGCACGTCGGGCTCTACCGTCCGCTTCCGCGGATATATGGCGGTTTACGAGGAGATCGCGGAGCAGAACTCCGATGAAGAAAGCGAAGGAAAGCTGCCGCCTCTTCACGAAGGTGACAATCTGAATACCGTATCTGTAAAGCCCGATCAGCATTTCACCGATCCGCCCCCGCGTTTTACCGAGGCAACGCTTGTGAAATTCCTGGAGGAAAAGGGAATCGGCAGACCGTCCACCTATGCGACGATCATTTCCACCATCGTATCCCGCGGATATGTGAACCGGGACGGCAAGTCTCTGGTTCCGACATCGCTGGGAGAGATCACAACCAAACTGATGATCGAGAACTTCCCCGAAATCGTCGATTATCGCTTCACCGCGCAAATGGAAGACGATCTGGACGCTATCTCGGGCGGCAAGGAATCCACTCCCGAGGTGCTTGGCAGATTCTACAACCGTTTCAAGGTAAGCCTGGAGAAGGCCGATCTGAACGTGACCCGGAGCGAAACGAACGAGCCGCCCGAGGAAACCGATCTGATCTGCGAGAAGTGCGGCGCGAAAATGATCGTGAAGTCGGGACGTTTCGGCAAGTTCGCCGCATGTCCCAACTATCCTAAATGTAAGAATACCAAACCGCTGAACGCTCCCGAGAGCGTTCCCGATGAAAGCATCAAGTGTCAGGTCTGCGGCTCTCCTATGGTACTGCGGAAGGGCAGATACGGAAGCTTTTACGCCTGCTCCCGTTACCCCGAGTGCAAGACTACGCTAAAAATTCAGAACGAAATCGGCGTTCCCTGCCCGCTCTGCGGATCGGCACTGGTTAGCAAGCGCACGAAGGGAAAGATGATATTCTACAGCTGCTCCGCCTATCCGAAGTGCGATTTCTCCTCTTGGGATAAGCCCACAAACGAGAAATGCCCGGACTGCGGATCCATGCTCTATATCAAAAAAGGCAAGAATCAGCTGATCTGTAAGAAGGACGGCTGCAAATACACCCGCGAAATTCCCGCGGACGGGACGGTGAACGACAGTGGAAGCGAAGATTAAGGTTTTCGGAGCCGGGCTGGCCGGATGCGAGGCGGCATGGCAGGCGGCACGGGCGGGCGTTGCTGTCGATCTCTATGAGATGAAGCCGATCCGCTACTCCCCTGCACATCATTATTCCGGCTTTGCCGAACTGGTTTGCTCCAACTCCCTGCGCTCTCGCCAGCTTTCCAACGCGGTGGGACTGCTCAAGGCGGAGCTGTCCCTGCTGGGCAGTCTGATCATGCAGACCGCCTACGAATCGGAGGTTCCCGCAGGAGCGGCGCTGGCGGTGGATCGCTATCGCTTCTCGGACACGATTACAGAGGCAATCCGGAATCACCCGCTGATCACCGTTCACGAGGAAGAGATCACAGAACTGCCGGAAGATGGGATCATCGTGGTTGCCACGGGTCCGCTGACCTCGGAGAAATTCTCCGACTATCTCACCGCCTATCTGGGCGGCGAACAGCTCCATTTCTTCGATGCCGCCGCACCCATAGTAGACGCGGCGACCATCGACCGGGAGAAGGTTTACGCCGCTTCCCGCTACGGCAAAGGCGATCCCTGCTATCTCAATTGCCCTATGAGCAAGGAGGAATACCTGCGCTTCTACGAAGCGCTGATTTCCGCCAAGGAAGCGCCGCTCAAAGCATTCGATCGGGAACTGCAAAGCGATCTGACCGTGTTCGAGGGCTGTATGCCTGTGGAAGTCATGGCGAAACGGGGTGTGGATACCCTGCTTTTCGGCCCACTGAAGCCGGTAGGCCTTCCCGATCCGAAGACCGGGAAGGAGCCTTATGCTGTAGTACAGCTGCGGCAGGAGAATCTGGATGCGACCATGTACAATCTGGTAGGCTTCCAGACCCATCTGACCTTCGATGAGCAGCGTCGGGTATTTTCCATGATCCCCGGACTGGAAAATGCCTCCTTCCTGCGGTATGGGGTCATGCATAGGAATACCTATCTGAACTCGCCCGCCCTGCTGGATAACCGTTACGCGATGAAAAATCGGCCGAACGTCTTCTTCGCCGGACAGATGACCGGCGTGGAGGGATATCTGGAGTCCACGGCATCCGGCTATGTTGCCGGGCTGAACGCGGCACGGCTGGCGCTTGGGCAGGACCCCGTGATCTTCCCGACGGCGACGGCAATCGGTGCCCTTGCGGGCTATATCAGCAGCGCGGCAACGGCAAACTTTCAGCCGATGAACGTGAATTTCGGTATAATCGACCTTCCCCAAAAGAAGGTCAAGGGCGGAAAATCCGCCCGCAATGAGGCGATTTCGGCACATTCGCTGGAAATCCTGTCTCAAATGAAGCTATTTTAGGAGTGATCCCATGAAAATAATCGTTGACGTAATGGGAAGCGATCTGGGTCCCGCACCGATTCTGAAAGGTGCTATGGTCGCAAAAGAGGAATTCGGAAACGACTTGATTCTGGTCGGAAACGAGAATTCCATCCGCAAAGCGGCTGCCGCGGGCGGACTGGATCTGTCCGGAATTCGCGTTGTACACGCGCCCGACGTGATTGCCATGACGGATGATCCTATGAGCGTCCGCACAAAGCCCGAAAGCTCCATGCGCGTAGCGTTGGATCTGCTGGCGAAGGACGAGGGCGACGCGGTGATCAGCTGCGGCAATACGGGTGCCTTGCAAACGGGCGCGACCCTTTACATAAAGCGGATCAAGGGAATCCATCGGGCTGCGATCAGCGCGGTTCTGCCCATGGAAACGCCCCTTCTGCTGCTGGACAGCGGCGCAAATCTCACGGTTACGCCCGAGTATCTGCTTCAATTTGCCCTGATGGGATCGGTTTATATGGAAAAGCTGTTCGATCTGCCCTCGGCACGGGTAGGACTTCTGAACATCGGTAGCGAGGAGAAAAAGGGGAATCCCTTGCAGGTGGAAGCCTACAAGCTCCTGTCT
>CAYOON010000236.1:0-3580 GCA_964405595.1 uncultured Lachnospiraceae bacterium
GACGCCACGACGGTACTTGCGAGAAGCATCGCGACCCAGGGTATCTACCCGGCGGTCGATCCGCTGGAATCCACCAGCCGGATCCTCTCCCCCGATCTGGTAGGCGAGGAGCACTATCGGGTTGCCAGAGAGGTACAGCGAATTCTGCAAAGATATAAGGAACTGATGGACATCATCGCCATCATGGGTATGGATGAGCTGTCGGACGATGATAAGCTGCTGGTTGCCAGAGCGAGAAAGATTCAGCGATTCCTGTCCCAGCCGCTGTTCGTGTCCGAGAAGTTCAACGGATTCCCCGGAGTATACGTTCCGCTGTCCGAGACGGTTCGCGGCTTTGCCGAGATCATCGACGGAAAGCACGACGATCTGCCCGAGTCGGCGTTCCTGTATGTAGGAACCATTGACGAAGCAGTCGAGAAAGCAAAGGCTGCCACGGAATGAACGACTTTCATCTGATCGTATCGACCCCCGACGGCGCGGTCTTTGACGGCAGAGCCGAGGGACTGATCCTGCGGGGCGCTTTAGGCGATCTGGCGGTACTGGCGGGGCATATGCCGATGATTACCACGGTAAAACCGGGAATCTGCCGGATCCTGCTGGAAGACGACGAGGAGAAGTCCGCCCGGACAGAGGGCGGTCTGCTGACCGTCGATAAGGACGTCGTGACGCTGCTTTGTTCGACTTTTGAAAAAATGAAGGAAGAATGAAATGGATAAATATTTGAAACTGATCGTACTTGTATTTATCGCAATCATCGTCGTATCGATCGTATCCGTCTGCCTTTTTGCAAAATCAGCCTTTGCAACGCCTGTCGGAATCCTTGACGGGGTTACCTACGATATGACCCCAAAAGATCTGGAAAACGCCATCGGCACCCCGAATAACGTAGCGGATTATATGGATCTTTCTGCGGAAACCGTATATAGCTACACCGTTGATGTGGATGGCATCCCGACGCAAATGAGCTTTTCTTTCCAAGATGGCAAAAAGCTCGCTTCTGTCGATGCCTATGTTGCTGCAGACGGCGAAATCGATTCGGATGCGATATTCGAAAATTGGCGGTCGAAACTCTATGCAGAATATCAGGATGAGAAAAATTTCTTCTGCAAGGAGCTTCATAAGAATTCCGATACAGATTACGGGATTGAATTGGGCATCCAAAACGGAGCGACAGGGATCTTTTGTTCTGTTTCTGTAGACGAAAGTGGCGTACACCTTTCTTGCGTCAACATGAAATAATCAAAGACGCCCTATCACGAATATCATCTGATCGTATCGACACCCAATGGCGCAGTCTTTGACGGCAGAGCCGCGGGGCTGATCCTGCGGGGCGCGCTGGGCGATCTGGCGGTACTGGCGGGGCATATACCGAGATAACCACGGTCAAGCTGGGAATCTGCCGGATCCTGCTGGAAGATGACGAGGAGAAGTCCGCCCGCACCGAAGGCGGTCTGCTGACCGTCGATAAGGACGCCGTGACGCTGCTTTGCTCGAATTTCGAGGAAGCGGAAGAATTAACATAAAAAGCTACCGTTTAGGGCACCCTCCGAAAGGAAGGTGCCCTGTTTTTTGAAGTATTGTAGGCATTGAAATCTGATGCTTGCTGAACATGTTGACACGTTACTTCGATGCACAGTCCAATAAATCAGTCTCTAAAATGTATAAAAGTTATTGTGTATTCCCATCCACCTTAACCTCAATACGTTCATCGAGAATGTAATAATAATACCTGAAAATTGTAATACCGTAGCAAGCAGAATACGATTTAACGGAGAAATAATGACGTTTGGATCCATCTTCAATGCAGATTTCCCCTTTTTCATCGCAATTCAACCAAAGATTTGGATTACTTATTTTTGTAATAATTGTGAGGCGAGAGTCTTCTGTTTTGTAATTAAGAATTTTGCATTTTTGTCCATTTACCAAAATCGTATAATGCTTATCTATTTTCCCTTTGATCTTATCTTTCATTCGGCTCCTTAATAACTGTTGTTTTGACCGAAAAGTCCGAGTGAGATAACATTCTTGCGATGTGTCAGCTTTCTTCCTTCTCGAAATACCACATCCGGCTGTCGGCATCCCGGAAGTACCCGCAGAGATTGATACCGCCGCTTTGGAGCAGTGCGCCCGAGAAACGCTCACCGGTTTCGGGGTTCACATAGACCCCGTCGGGATCCAGCCCGCGCAGCTTCAGGAAGAGGGACGTGCGGATCTTGCCCTTCTGGACGAAGAACATCACCAGCGTCCGTTTCTTGTCGGGCGATACCCACATCCACGCGGCGAAATCGCTCTCGAAGGGCGAGATCAGCCGATAGTAGTCTCCGCCCTGCACCAGCGGGGCGTATTTGTGATAGTCGGCGATCTGCCGCTTCATCTGCTCCTTCTCGGATTCCGATACCCGGGTCAGATCCAACTCGTACCCAAACGTTCCCGCCAGAGCCACCCGCCCGCGAGTGACCAGCGACTCCGATCTGCCCGTCTGATGGTTGGGGATCGCCGAAACGTGGGCGGAAATCGCCGAGGAGGGGTAGGCAAACGACGTTCCGTACTGAATCTTGATCCGCTCCAGCGCGTCGGTGTCGTCCGATGTCCAGATCTGGGGGGAGTAGTAGAGCATGGCGGGATCGAACCGTCCGCCGCCGCCCGAACAGCCCTCCAAAAGCAGATGCGGGAAGGCGGTCAAAAGCCGCTCCAA
Source organism: uncultured Lachnospiraceae bacterium (assembly GCA_964405595.1). Taxonomy (GTDB): domain Bacteria; phylum Bacillota; class Clostridia; order Oscillospirales; family CAG-272; genus CAKSQF01. The sequence continues at coordinate 2,696 of CAYOON010000236.1, forward strand.
AAGCTCGTACAGACCCAAAACATAGCGGTGCGCAACCTCTTTCTGCCGATGGGGCGGCAGAAGCACCGAGCCTACCTCGGACAGATTGCGGTTGAAGTCCCACTTCACATAGTCGATGGGGCAGGAGGACAGGATTTTCGCCATACAGTCGAAGAGATAGTCCCGCACGTCGGCACGGCTCATGTCCAGCACCAGCTGATGCCGTCCCTCGGTGCGATCCCTGCCCGGGATGTGCAGGCACCAGTCGGGATGGGCGCGGTAGAGATCGCTGTCGGGCGAGATCATTTCCGGCTCGAACCAGATGCCGAACTGCATCCCCAGCCCGCAAACCCGTTCAACCAACTTCGGAAGTCCGCCCCGGAGCTTGTTTTCATTCACAAACCAATCCCCCAGCGACGAACGGTCGTCATTTCTGTGTCCGAACCAGCCGTCGTCCATGACCAGCATCTCGACGCCCAGCTCGGACGCCGATTTAGCGATCTGGAAGAGCTTCTCCTCGTCGAAATCGAAGTAGGTGCCCTCCCAGTTGTTGATAATCACCGGACGAACCTTCTCCTTCCAGTCGCCCCGGCAGAGATTGTGCCGATAGAGCTTGTGGAAGGTGCGGCTCATGGCGCCAAGACCGGCGTTTGAATAGACGGCGACCGCTTCGGGCGTGAAAAATTCCTCGCCCGGATCCAGATGCCAGCCGAAATTCTCGGGATTGATCCCCGCCAGCAGTCTCGTCTGCCCGTAGGAGTCCACTTCCACCTCAATCTGATGGTTGGAGCTGTAGACCAGCGAAACGCCGTAGACCTCGCCAGCCTCTTCGGTGGCAGAGGGATCGCAGAGGACGGCGAAGGGGTTGGAAAAATGCCCCGACGAACCCCGTTTGCTGTGGATTCC
>CAYOON010000237.1:0-3566 GCA_964405595.1 uncultured Lachnospiraceae bacterium
CGTTCAGGAGAAGATGAAGGAGATCAACGAGGCATACGACACGATCCAGCGGGAGCGGGCGGAAGCAAAGAATAATCCCGGCCGCGGGACGGGCAGCTACAGCACGGGAAACAGCAGTTACAGCTCCAACCTCGTCCGTGCCAGACAGCTGATCAACGACGGACGCTATTCGGAGGCGGACATCGAACTCAGCAGCATCCCGGGACAGGGAAGGAACGCCGAGTGGAACTTCCTCATGGGTATCGTCAAGACCCGCCGGGGCTATTACTATGACGCAATGCGGTTTTTCGAAACCGCCTGCTATCTGGATCCCGATAACGTCGAATACAGACAGGCGCTGAACGACATCCGCAATCAGAGCGGAAACTACGGGCAGCCCTACCGTACTTATCAGAATGACGGAAATCAGGGCGGCTGTTCGGCCTGCGATATTTGTGGGGGACTGATCTGTGCCGATTGCTGTTGCGAATGTATGGGCGGCGATCTGATCAGATGTTGTTAAGCGGGGTTTCTACATGAATTCAAGCAAAAAAGTCAAAAAAATGGTGCTCTGCGCCATTTTTTCAGCCCTTGGCGTCGGGATTCTCTGGCTGGGTGGAATGCTTGGCGATCTGGATCTGACGGTCGCGGCGATCACGTCCTTTATCGTGGTGCTGGCGACGATTGAAATGGGCTTGTCCGGTGGATTTGCTGTCTATCTGGTGACGGCGGTACTTGCGTTGATCCTCTTTCCGGGATGGTTTATCACGCCCATCTATGCGCTTTTTATCGGCTACTATCCCATCGCGAAGTCGCTTCTGGAGCGGCTGCCCAAGTGGATTTCGCTGATCTGCAAGCTGGTGCTGATGAACGGGATGTTCCTGCTGCTCTATTTTATCGGTGCGAAGGTGTTCGGCGTGGAGGAAGAGACGATGCTTGTTCTGATGATCGTTCTCGCCAACGTCTCCTTCGTGATCTTCGATTATGCGCTGACCCTGCTGATCGGACTGTACTATCAACGCTTCCGGAAGCTGTTCGGGATTCAAAAAATGTTGAAATAATCAAAAAAATTTTGTTTTCCTCTTGACAAATCCGAAATAATGTGCTATACTGCTGAAAATCTTTCGAAAGGACGGCAATACCGATGAAACTATTCCAACTTTCCGGAATTATTTCTTGCGTGCGCGATGAACAGTATCAGATTTGGTACTCATCGGGCTTGTATTGTCGTACCCATTTTTCGGCAGGTTCGTAAGCGAACCTGATCTATCGGTATACAGACGGTGCAAGTCGATGAATTTCGATTTGCACCGATTTTTTATTTCAGGAGGGAAAATTATGGAAAGAATGGAAGCACTAAAAGGCTACTACGAGACCCACGACGAGAACGCGAGGCTGATTTCCCGACACGGCAGCGTGGAATTTCTGACGACCGTCCGCTATGTGGAGAAATACCTGCGTCCGGGCATGAAAATTCTCGAAATCGGTGCCGGAACCGGGCGATACTCCCACTATTTCGCGAGACAGGGCTATCCCGTTGATGCAGTGGAGATGATGGAGTGTAACATCGAAGTTTTCAAGGAAAACACCGCCCCGGGCGAGAACGTCACGATCAGACAGGGCGACGCGATCAATCTGGAGGGAATCGAGTCGGATACCTACGATATAACCCTGCTATTGGGTCCCATGTATCACCTGTACACCGACGCCGATAAACACGCCGCGCTGTCCGAGGCGATCCGGGTGACAAAAAAGGGCGGCACCGTGTTTGCCGCCTACTGCAATAACGATATGACCGTCTACCATTTCTGCTTTCTGCGCAACGAAATCCTGAATGAAGCGTACAAAAATTTGATCGACCTCGAAACCTTTCAATGCGCGTCGGAACCGAAGGAAATCTTCGAGCTGTACCGCAAAGAGGACATCGACGCCCTGATGGAGAAGTATCCCGTCACCCGCCTGCATTATGTGGGAACCGATATGCTGACAAGGTTTATTACGGATGCGGTCGATCAGATGTCGGACGAGGTTTTCGATCTGTACATGAAGTACCATTTTGTGATCTGCGAAAGAGCGGATATGATCGGCGCGACAAGCCATATGTTGGATATATTCAGAAAGGATTGAAGATTATGAAATTTGATGCAAAAGAAATCACATTGAAAAACGGGAAAAAGGCGATTCTGCGGAACCCGAGAGTCGAGGACGCCGCCGAGATGCTGGAGTATTTCCGCACGGTATGCGTACAGACAGATTTTTTAGCACATTCCTCCGAGGCATGCAATCAAACCTTGGAACAGGAACAGGCGTGGATCACTCGTAATGTAGAATCGGAGAATACGCTTATAATTTGCTGCGAGGTGGATGGTCGGATTGTCGGAAACTGCGAAATTCGCTTCAATAATCAGCTCAAAACCAAGCACCGTGCCAATGTTGGAATCGCGAATCTGGCGGATTACTGGAATCTCGGAATTGGTACTGCCATGTTCAAAGAACTGATTGCCGCGGCAGAAAAGCGAGGAACATTGATCATGGAGCTTGAATTCATAGAAGGGAACGACCGCGGCAGACACCTGTATGAAAAAATGGGCTTCCGCATTGTCTCCGGGAAACCGAATGCGATTCGTTTGAAAGACGGATCATTCCGCAACTTGTACTATATGCAGAAAGTTTTGAAAGAGAATCCCTAAATCAAAGAAAACCGCCCACATCGGAGCGGTTTTCAATTTTATGCGTCAATTCTGACCTTTCAGCAGAGCCTGCTTGACATCCCAGAGCTTCTGGGACAGATCCACATAGAAGGTGTGGGGATTCTCGAAGCGCTTGACCTCGTCCCACAGCATGTCGATCTGCTTCATGCAGTAGTCGCGGATCTCACCTGTGGTAGGCAGATCGTAGACCCGCTTGCCGTCCTTGAAGATGGGGACAAGCAGCTCGCGCAGCTCGTAGTTCTCGTAGGTCTTGGTCTTCCATGTGTAGACAGGATCAAAGATGGTCAGCGGCTGTGTCTGATCAACGACCTCGTCGTGCAGACAGATCAGATCGGCTTCCGCCTTGCCCGAATCCTTGCTGAAAATGCGGTAAACCTTCTTGAAGTAGGGATTGGTGATCTTCGCCGTATTCTCCGAAATCTTGATCTTCGGGATGATGTTGCCGTCCCCGTCCTCGACGGCGGCCAGCTTGTAAACCCCGCCGAACACAGGCGCCGATTTAGAGGTAATCAGCCGCTCTCCCACGCCGAAAGCGTCGATCTGCGATCCTTGATTAAGCAGATCCCGGATCAGATACTCGTCCAGCGAGTTGGAGATTACGATCTTGCAATCGGGCAGACCCGCGTCGTCCAACATCTTGCGAACCTTCCGGGAAAGGTAGGCGATGTCGCCCGAGTCGATCCGCACGCCGCATTTGGTGATGCCGTTTGCCTTGAAAGCCTTGATGGCGTTGGGAACGCCGCTCTTGATCACATTGTAGGTATCAATCAGCAGGGTAGCGTTGTTCGGGTAAATCTTGCAGTAGGTGTCAAACGCTTCGTACTCGCTGTCGAACATCTGCACCCAGCTGTGAGCCATCGTTCCGCCGGCAGGAAC
>CAYOON010000238.1:0-3543 GCA_964405595.1 uncultured Lachnospiraceae bacterium
TTTTTGTTAGCTTTTTCTTTTGCGCCTTCTTCGGCCAAAAGAAAAAGCGGCTAACAGGTTTTAGCTACCTGCATATCTGTTTTCTATGTATGCAAATTCAATCCGTACTATTCCCGCACATTTCACGGACTTTCGCCGCAATGTCAGCCGCGCTGATTTTGTGACATTCGAAATAGCTCTGTCCGGCGGCGGGGAGCCGGAAGGGATCGTCGATGGCGAGAATCTCAAAGGGACAGTCATCCGCCTGCCCGCCCCGACGGAGTACATCGGAGAGGATCATCCCCGCGCCGCCGTTTCGGACGCCCTCTTCAACGAAGAAAATCGGAACCGGCCGTCCCAGCTCTGTCCGGCAGTCTGCCAGAAAATCAGCCAGCGGCGCACAGGGGAAGATCTGCTCGGCGAGCACGATCCCGCAGACGATTTTCTCCTTATTATATAGCCGGGTAGCGGCGGAAATCACCTCGGCGGAGATTCTCCCGTAGGTCACGAGGATGGCGTCCACCGGCTCCCCGGGAAGGAAGCAGGATCGCACGCCGAGCTCACCCCGATGGCAGATCTCCCGTAGCCCCGGGTCCTCCCCGCTGTTGGGGTATCGGATAAATACCGGATGATCGGCAACCACCGCCCGTTCCATGCACTCCCGCAGGGAGGCGAAGTCGATGGGCGCGTATAGCTCGATCCCGGGAATCTGTCCCAGAAGAGCCACGTCAAAGACCCCGTGATGGGTGGGGCCGTCCCCGTTTGCTAAAGACGCGCGGTCGATGCAAACCGTGACAGGCAGATTTTGCAGCGCGATGTCGTGAATCACATTGTCGTACCCGCGCTGGAGGAAGGTAGAGTAAACCGCGAACACCGGGCGGTAACCCGCTGCGGCGAGTCCGGCGGCAAATACCAGCGCGTGCTCCTCCGCGATACCCACGTCAAAGAATCGCTTCGGGAAGGTGTCGGCGAATTTCGTCAGACCGCAGCCTTCCGCCATAGCGGCGGTAATCGCAAGGATTTTGTCGTCCTTTTCCGCCATTTCGCAGAGAATGTCGCCCATTTCCGCCGAAAAATTGTGTACGGCGGGCTTGTCGCCCGGGGTCACGCCGTGATAGCGCCCCGGCTGGGCTTCTGCGGGCGCGAATCCCTTGCCTTTGACCGTCTTGACGTGCAGGACGGTGCTCTGCCCCGACTCTTTCGCCTCGGTGAGCATCCGTTCCAACGCCTGACAGTCGTGACCGTCCACGGGACCCAGATAGTACATGCCCAAATTCTCAAAATAATTGGAGTTGTACAGCGCGTTCTTCAAAAGCTGCTTGCATCCCCGGATCAAGCGGAACAGGGGATTTCCTACCAGAGGAATGCGGTAAAGAATGTTCCGCGTCACCCGCTTGGTGTTGTAATATCGCCTCGATTGGCGCAGCTTGTGCAGATGCTTGGCGAATCCGCCGATGTTGCGGGAGATAGACATCTCGTTTTCGTTAAGGATGAGGATCAGCTTCAGCTCCGGATCGGCGTTGTTGAGTGCCTCGTGGATCAGTCCCCCGGTAAACGCGCCGTCGCCCAGCACCGCAACCGTGTAGGAGGGATCACCGGACAGCTTTTTCGCCCGTGCGATACCCATGGCGGCGGATAGGGAGGTGGAGGAATGCCCCGCGCCGAAGGGATCGTATTCGCTTTCGTCCCGGCGGGTAAAGGCAGAAAGACCGCCCGGCTGACGCAGTGTCGGGAAGGCGTCCCGCCTGCCGGTGAGGATCTTATGAACGTAGCTCTGATGCCCCACGTCCCAGATGATCGAATCGGCGGGCGCGTCAAAAATCCGGTGGATCGCCACCGTCAGCTCAACTACGCCCAGATTGGACGCCAGATGCCCGCCGGTTTGCAGCACGTTGTCGGTGAGGAAAGCCCGAAGCTCCGCGCAGAGCGGGGGGATCCTGTCGGCAGGCAGCTTTTTCAGATCGGCGGGGGAGTTAATTGTATTCAGAATCGGATATTTTTCGTCGAGATTATTTACGTTCATATCGCGTTGCCTTTAACGATTTTTTCCTATATATTATACACGACTTTCGGTTGTTTGTCAATATGTTTTCCAAAGTTGGGAAATCAGCAAAAAATGCCGCACAACTCGTGCGGCGCAGGCGTCAAAAACGGTATTTTAGGATAATTTACTCTACCTATTGCTCAGCGGAGGTCGTTAGTCAGCGGGAAGCGAGGGGGAAGAACCATCTCAAACGCCGAAGGCTCTTCCCCCTCGCGCTCTCCCATCACTTGGCTTTCCCGCCGTCGGCATCCGATAGCCCCTGCTTCCCCCGTCAGGACTTGACCCCCACATGTCCTGTGGAGATGCCGACGGAGTATTGTTCGCGCAGACTTGTCAGTAAGGGGCAAGATTTCATTGATTGTGTCTTTCAAGAGACTTTGGGTTATCGTCAGTAGAGGCAGAAAAGCGCCATTTTTAAATGAAAACAATAAGCCCGCTGAAATCAAGCATTCTGCCTGATTACGGCGGGCTCTATCCAATTCAAACTAACGAATTTCCGCCAACTTCATCCCGTCGGCATCTAGCAGGAACATGAGGGGGTAAAGTCCGGACGTGGGGAGCAGGGATATCCCGATGCCGACGGCGGGAAGCCAAGTGATGGGAGAGCGCAAATGCGCATAAATGCGCATTGGGGAAAGAGCCTTCGGCGCTTGAGATGGTTCTTCCCCCTCGCTTCCCGCTAGCTAGCGATCACCACTGAACAATAGATAGAGTATATAAGTTTGAAACCCAGTCAAGAATCAAGCGTTTACGCCGACTCTGACCGGGTTTCCTCTTTTGCTGATTTCATTCTCGAAGGTGCATTTTACCGTTCCGGCGCGTGGCTATGGCTGATCAAACTGATCTTCGACGCATTTCCAGTCAATGCTGTCTGCAAGGATCCAACTTGTCGTAGCGGCTTTTGCATCTTCGGTTGAATATTCATGCCAAAGCCTTAGCAGGTGAAAATTTCCGTTGATCTTAAACTCAATGGCGACGATGGGGGCGGAGTCGATTTTCCAGCTAAATATGTAGCGAAAAACAATTTTCACCATGGGAATATCATTTCCCGAAATGTAGCACTCCATATCCGGATAACCAATTTTACTGGTGTCGGGAGCCTGATTCATGGTGACAATATGCGCGGGGTTCTCAAAGTTTTTGCAGACCTCCCGAAGCTCCATAAGGTCGTTGTTTGTGCGAAGCGGGCGATATTCGTCCATGATTTTTACCTCCAAAATAAAAAAGTGCGCAGCCGAAGCCACGCACCGAAAAATACTTGACCTCTCTGCTGCGACGCAATCATGTTACGAACTCAAAGCCATGAACATGGAAGCCAGTATTTTTACCATGTAAATACTGACTTTGAGTTCGATAAAATATTCAATTGCGTCGCAGGATCATTATACCATAATACGGCGAAAATGTCAACAGAAAAAAACTTTAAAAAATTTCAATTTTTTTCACAAAACCCCTTGACAAATGGAAAAGAATGTGGTATACTGTCAAAGCTGTCCGAGAGAGGGCAGAGGAAAACCCTG
>CAYOON010000239.1:0-3536 GCA_964405595.1 uncultured Lachnospiraceae bacterium
CGCCTCTTCTCGGTCCCCGGCAGATCGGAGATCTCCGGCAACCACACCGACCACAACCACGGCAAGGTTCTGGCAGCATCCATCGACCTCGACATCATCGCCGTGGCATCCAAGACCGACAACGGCATTATCTCGGTGAAATCCGAAGGATTCCCCGAGGATGTGGTGAAAATCGCCGATATTGCCGTAGATCCCGAGAAATTCGCCACCTCTTACGCCGTGATCGAGGGTATGTGCGACGGATTTACCAAAAACGGCTACGCCATCGGCGGATTTTCGGCCTACACCACCTCCAACGTGTTCAAGGGCTCGGGACTGTCCTCGTCGGCGGCCTTCGAGGTCATGATCGGCAACATTCTGCGCACCCTGTACGGCTCCGATCCCGACAATATCGAGATCGCCAAGATCGCCCAGTACAGCGAGAACGTATTCTTCGGCAAGCCCTGCGGTCTGATGGATCAGATGGCCTGCGCCGTGGGCGGATTCATCTCCATCGACTTCGCCGATCCCAAGTCCCCCATCGTGGGCAGACCCGATTTTGATCTGAGCGGACTGGGCTACGCCCTGTGTATCGTGGACACCGGCGGAAATCACGCCGATCTGACCCCCGATTACGCGGCGATCCCCGCCGAGATGAAGTCGGTTGCCGCCGCGCTGGGTGCTACCGTCCTCCGGTACGCGGATAAGAGCGAATTTATGGCGAAAATCCCCGAAATCCGCGAGAAATGCGGGGATCGTGCGGTTCTGCGCGCCCTTCACTTCTTCGCCGAGAACGACCGTGTGGACGCGCTGAAAGCAGCGTTGGACGCCGGAGATATTTCCGCCTTCTTCGCGGGAATCCGGGCGTCGGGGAACTCGTCGTTCAAATATTTGCAGAACGTATATACCACCAAAAACGTCGCCGAGCAGGGGTTGTCCCTTGCGCTGGCGCTGACCGAGGAGTATCTCGGGACGGTGGAGAAGCCTTCTGCCTGCCGGGTTCACGGCGGCGGATTTGCCGGCACGATTCAGGCGTTCGTCCCCGTGGAAAACGCTGCCGGACTGGCGGCACTGCTGGACGGCATATTCGGCAAGGGTGCCTGCCACATCCTGCGGATCCGCACCAAGGGCGCAATCTGCGTGCTGTAAGCGATAGTTTGCGCACAGATTGTTTATACTTCAGACCTGTTAGCCGCTTTTTCTTTTGACCTTGTAGGCGCAAAAGAAAAAGCTTGGCAAAAAGAAAACGCCGCAAGGGGAGTTTCGCCCGTTGCGACGGGCGACGAGGGCTACGCGCCCTCGACGGCGCCACCTTTTGAAAAAAGGTGGACGAAAACTTTTATAAAAAACCAAGGTAAACCATGACTTTTTCCGTCTACACCCTATTTTCGGGTTCCTCCGCCAACGCGACGCTGATCCGGACGGGGGAAGACGCGATCCTGATCGACGCCGGCGGATCCATGAAGCGGATCCGCAAGGCACTGGAGCAGATCGGCTGCCCCATCGATCAGGTTCGCGCCATCTTCGTCACCCATGAGCATTCCGATCATATCGCCGCCCTCCCCATGCTCGCAAAATACCATAAAATCCCCATCCACATAACCGCCGGATCCGCCTACGCCCTCGAAAGCATCGACTCCGCGCCGATCACCGTCCATCCGCCTATCTATTCGGTCACCGTCGGCGCCATGACCGTCCGATCCTTCCCCACCTCTCACGACAGCCGCGCTAGCGTCGGATACATAGTAGAGACTCCCGGCTTCCGCTTCGGTCTTGCCACCGACACCGGAACCGTCACCGACGCCATCGAATCTGCAATGATCGGCGTGGATTTTGCCGTGATCGAGGCGAACCACGATCTCGCCATGCTGCGAAGCGGCCCCTATCCCGCCGATCTCAAGGCAAGGATCCGCAGCAACCGCGGACACCTCTCCAACGATCAGTCTGCCGAATTTATCGCCAAACTGGCAAAATCGGGCACAAACCGCTTCCTGCTCGCGCACCTGTCGGCGGAGAATAACACCCCCGATAAAGCGCAAACCACCGTGCTCCACCGCCTGTCCGATGAGGGACTGTCCCCGTGGATCGGCGTTGCCGCGCGAGGCGACGTAACCACGCTGGTCGAGAATCTTCTGATCCCGGAAGGAGTGAATCTGCCGTGCTGAACGTCACCGTAGTCTGTGTGGGCAACCTCAAGGAAGACTATCTCCGCGCCGCCTGCGCCGAATACGCAAAGCGGCTGAACGCATACTGCAATCTCCGGATCACCGAGCTGAAGGACGGAGCACCCATCCTGCCCGCTATCCCCAAGAAGGCGTACAAAATCGCCCTCTGCGTGGAGGGAAAACAGCTGTCCTCCGAGGAACTGTCGGCACTTATGTCCGATCTGCCCGGACGGGGCTATTCGGAGATCTGCTTCGTCATCGGTCCCTTCGACGGACTCCCCGAGGAAGTCAAAGCGGTCTGCGATCTGCGGCTATCCTTTTCGAAAATGACCTTCCCCCACCAACTCATGCGGGTAATTCTGCTGGAACAAATTTACCGCGCCATGAACATTGCGGCGGGCGGGAAATATCATAAGTAGTGAATAGTGAAGAGTGAAAAGTGAATAGGTGTGGAACATTTTCGCCCAAGGCGAAAATGAATTGAATAAAATAATACATTAAATTGCTTTTCGCCTTGGGCGAAAAGCTACCGAACTTCTTCACTATTCACTTTTCACTCTTCACTTCAAACGATCAAAAATCAAAATAAGGGCTGATAAACTTGAAACTCACCAAATACCTCCCCCAGTTTGCCTCGCTCCTTCTCCTTATGGGGCTTACCGTGCCCGCATTCTCGCTGGCGGCGGGCTATCTGGACACGGCGGGGACAGACAATCCCGAATCCCCTTCTTCCGCCGCCGGTACGACCGCCCATTCCACCGCCGCCCCCGGTCAGAGCGGCACCGTCGGCAGTCAGACTACCTCTCCCGTCCCCGTTACCCCCGGGACGAACGGGATCTCCCTGCCCACATACGCCGACAATCTCTCCAAGGTCATGGGCATCTCCTCGGTAGACGGCCTCACCGCCGACCGCACAAAGGTTGACCTCGCCGATCGGATCGCCGACTACCAACGTCTGCTTGCCGGGATCGATCAGTACGCCCCCGATAGCGCGCTGATGACGGTCGCCGACTACGACCCCGCCCTCTGGCAGATCACCGCGGGCGAAATCTACAACCTGCCCTACGCCAGCGGCAGCGAGGTAATCATCCGCTACTCCAAGGCGGAGTCCAACAAAGACGCCTCCTATACCACCGTGGCAACCCCTGTCACCGTGGGACGCCAGAGCGTCAAGGCTTACATGGGATACCTGCTGATTTCCACCGAAGACGGAAACAAAATCACCCTCTGCGACAGCTTCGGAACCGTGCTTGCCGAAAATATCGCGGGCTACGATCCTTACTACGCAAGGGATTTTTCCAACAACCCGGTCTTCGTGAAGGAGGAACGTCTCTTCACTGCATATTTGGGCAGGTAGATATTGTAGAGCGACTTGCCTTCCTCGTACCAGCG
>CAYOON010000240.1:0-3504 GCA_964405595.1 uncultured Lachnospiraceae bacterium
TGATCTGAAAAGCGGCGAATTCTGCGGCAGCTTCGGGCTTGGCAGCAGCCTGTGCGAAGCGGGCTTTCTGGATGACGGATCGGTCTATGCCGTCTGCCTGCCGGATGGGCAGGACGGCTTTGAGTTTTCGCGTTTTTCCGAGTTCCCGGAGGGCAGGCAGAGCTTTACGGGCATCGGCTTTGACAGCTACTGTGGAATGGGCGGGGACGGAACCGTTTGGGTTCTCGACACCGAAAAGGGCATCCTGCAGGGGCTTACTCCCTTTGATGACCGCCCGGATTATCAATACGATTTCCCCGATCGGGCAAGCGCCAGCTATTACGGAGCAACTGACGGAACCGTATTTTTTCAGGGCTACGGCGAGAAGGGTATGCCCTACTTTATGGGAATCGATCTGTCGGACGGAACACAGACCGTTTATCCCCACCTGCGGAATGCGGGATGGGGATATAAGAGTCTGCTGTCTATCGATACGTCCGACGAGTGGCTGATCGCCTTCCCGGCTGATCCCTGGCGGGTGAATGCATTCCCGAAGCGGCACAAGATGAACTCGATTCATGTGGCTGCCGGAACCCGCTTCGCCGAATACGATTTTGACAGCGACAGCGAAGATGTTTTCGGCGCCTATACCGTCTACGACGCCACGAACGGCAGCGAGCTCAGACAGATTCTCGTTTCCGAAGATCTGAGTCTGTCGGCTATCTGCATGGACGGGAAGGAAAATCTGCTCTTTGTCTCCTGGAGTGAGGAAGACAACCCCCGGATTTATCTCTGGAAATACAATTCCGGAGAACCCACCGCCTGCGAGGATTTCCGGATCATCGACGTCCGCAATCAGGATGAAGAATGCACGCAGATGGCAGAGGAAATCTACGGACGCTACGGCATCCGCGTCTACTTCGACGAGCTGTCGCTGGTGAATCTGGTGTGGGACTATACCTGCGAATATATAGAGGACGGTTATACAATAGCCCGGGCGATGAAGGTGCTTTCGGACTCTTTGGAAAAATATCCTGCGGGTATGTTCGACGAGATGCTGACCGAAGGATTCGGCGCGCTGGAAATCTACCTTTGCGGAAATTTCACGCCTACGGGGGAGACGGGAATCAGCTCCGCCGTGGCGCTGACCAGTACCCGGGACGGAGCCATTATCATGGCGTTCAATGTATACTATCTGGAAATGATGGAGCAGACTCTCGCCCATGAGCTGATGCACGTTATGGAGCATCGGCTGGCGATCTACTGCAACGGAGCCGGAATTCCCTATCTGACAGAGTGGGCGGCAATGAATCCCAAGGGATTTCGCTACTATGATTCCTATCACGATGAAAACGGGGATGAAATCCACGATACCGCCTATACCACATGGGAAAATTCCCGCGGGGCATGGTTTGTTGATCCCTACTCCAAATCTTTTGCTACCGAGGATCGTGCCAGAGTGTTCGAGCATCTCTTTATCGGGAATGAATGGGTCTTTGTAAGTCCGCATATGCGGGCAAAGGCGGAATACCTGTGTTCACTGATCCGGGCGGCCTTCCCGTCGGTTGGACAGACCGATCGGGTCTCTTGGGAGATATTCTCATAAATTTTGAAAAAATTTTCCTCATTCATGCAACGAAACCGAAAATATTGCGTTATAACGGATGAAGGAGAAAGGAAGGAACCTGAAAATGGAGGATTCAACGATCGTTGAGCTGTATTGGCAGCGGGACGAGCGCGCCATCGCCGAATCGGACAGAAGCTACGGCAGAATGCTCAAAAGCCTCTCCCATTCCATCCTGCATTCGATGCCCGATGCCGAGGAGTGCGTGAACGATACCTACCTGTCGGCATGGAACGCCATGCCCACCGACCGCCCCGATCTGCTGGGCGCCTACCTTTCGAGGATTACAAGAAACCACTCAATCAGCCGGTACAGATACCTGCACGCCGAAAAGCGCTGCGGCGGCGGGGATCTGCCTTTTGACGAGCTGGCCGATTGTCTGTCCTCGGAGGGGGAGTCTCCCTTTCAGGTTCTGCAAAATCAGAGGCTCAGAGAAATCCTGAACGAATTTCTCTCCGCGCTGGACGAGGAAAAACGGATTATTTTCGTCCGACGGTACTACTATTGCGACGGGGTTTCCGATCTTTCGAAACTGACCGGCTACGGGGAAGAGAAGCTGAAAAGTATGCTTCACCAGATGCGGAAAACGCTGGCTGCAAAGCTGAAAAAGGAGGGATTCTAGTGGCAAACGACCGAAAAAATCTGGATAGTCTGATCGATTCCATTGGTCAGATTGACGATCGCTTTATCCACGAGGCCGAAAATGTCACGTCCTTCACTTTCGCGGGATTTCGGAAGAGAAAACGCCGCCTGATCCCCGTTCTGACTGCCGCGACATTATGCTGCGCATTCCTGCTGGTCTCCGCCCTGTCGGTTTTGCGGCCGCCTGCGGGCAGCGATCGGCATCCCGGGGACGTAAGCTCCAGTTCCGTTGGAAAAACGGGCGATCCGCTGGAAATCAGCCTGCTTTCGCTGACGGCGAAAGAGATCGCCGATCATCGGATCGACGGAAACGGACTGTTCCTGGACGGAAAATGCCGCCTTGTCTGGAGCTACGGCGACGGCAACTACTACGCCGTGACCGTCACCAACCGGGACGATCTGCGGCGTCTGGGAAGCTATCTTTCCGACCCGAATTCCATCGTTCCGGCGGATAAAGCCGAGGACAGCGGTCTGCGGTTCTGGATCTGCACCGGCGACGGCGTGTCCGCCACCCCCTATCTGCTCTATGGCGCGTGGGGTGTGGGAAATCTCTTCGACTATAACCCCGAAACCGCTCCTTCCTCTGATTTTGCCTCCTTTCTTACCAAACTCATTCAAAAGAATCTTGCATGAAGAAAGGAAAATCTACTATGAAAAGAACAATTTCTGCCCTTCTCGGAATTACGATGACCCTCTCGCTGATCGCCTGCAGCGCAGGCTCGGACAAGAGCGAAAACGCACAATTTTGGTACGCTGACAGCAGTGCCGAGGCTCCCGCCGATGCCTATCAGTCGTGGTACGACGCCGTTCTTGCTGATAATCCCGGAATGACGGACGGTTCGCTGATCGAGAACGCGTGGATCAACACGCTGGAAAACAACGTCTCCACCTTCTCCTCCGACGTGGATACCGCCTCCTACTCCCAGTTTCGGATGCTGGTGAACTCGGGCTACTCTTTTTCTGACATCGTTAGCACCAGAGGCGCATCCCTGCGCACCGAGGAGATGCTCAACTACTTCACCTACGCATCCAACCTCCCCGAGGACGATAACCTCTTCGGTCTGCGGACGGAGATCGCCGACTGCCCGTGGAACCGGGACGCGGTTCTGCTCATGATGAACCTGCGGGCGAAGACGATTGAAGAGAAGGAGAAGAACGCCGGAAACAATCTGGTTTTCCTGATCGACGTGTCCGGCTCCATGAACAGCGAAGAAAAGCTCCCGCTGCTGCAAAAGGCATTCCGGGTGCTGGTCGAGAAT
>CAYOON010000241.1:0-3503 GCA_964405595.1 uncultured Lachnospiraceae bacterium
TGATAGCCGCACCCGGTTTTGGCGGCAAGCTCCAGATCTCTTGCGATCGGCCGCCACTCCGATTCGGAGCAGATCCCCCGGTGTCCGTGGGCTTTGGCATATTCTCCGTCGTGGATGTACCCGCCCCGGAGCAGATCGTTCTGTTCGCAGTGGGCGACAATCAGCTTGCCCAGTGCCTTCGCCCGGAGCATGGCTTCCTCCATCATGACGCCGCTCTGCACGCCGCGTCCGTCATCCGAGAAGGCTATAACGTCCGGCGCCATTCCTTCCAGATCGGCAAGTTCCTCGCCCTTCTGCCCTACCGTGATCGCGCCGTAGGGATGCACCCGGATGCAGGCGTCTCTGGCGATGATGTCGGTCTCGACCCGAAGGTTGTCCACCGAGTCGGGGACGGGGTTCAGGTTGGGCATGGCGCAGACGTCGGTGTATCCTCCGTGCGCGGCCGCCGCCGAACCCGTGGCGATGGTTTCTTTATAAGAAAAACCCGGCTCCCGCAGATGCACATGCACATCCACGAATCCGGGAAACAAATATAGATTGGAAGAATCGGCGGCAGAAGCGGCATCCGCAAGAAACAATTTTCCCGCCCCATCGACCGCCACATGAGCGGAAACAAAACGCCCGTCCTTCCAAAGCATCACGTTTTGCAGATCGATCTGATTCATACCGTAAGGATCCTTTCCTGCGGAACCCGCAGAATTTTTTTTATTATACCATACCGGGCGGCGTTTGTCAAGAGGAAAATGGATTTTTTCGGCAGAGCACGAAGAATTCGCAAAAATCCCACCGCTTTCGCGGTGGGATTCCCGATGTTATTCGGATTTTTGGTTGTTTCTGATGTCTTCGTACATCTTTTCAAAAAGAGAAATCATCTGCTGCAATGTAACTGCCTGAAGTCTGTAAACTTCTGTAATGCTTGCAATTGCTTCCACCTTTGCTTGGTCGTCCTCAAACTCTGCGACAGACAGCATTTCGACTACGGCATCTTTCATGGGATCGGAGTTGGTCTGAAGTGTCGCCGCAAGCGCGGTAATTCTATTCAGCAGATCTCCTGCAATCAGTCCGTTGTTGGTTTTATTCTCTTCCATATGATCCTCCAAATTTTCGTTTGGCGGACACGCAAGGCATATTTTATTTTCACCTATGAAGCGTGCCCTGCCGTTTTTTACAAGACCTTTCGCCCGTTTCGGGTAGGTCGCCTCATATTCATTTCCCTGCTCATCAACCACAATCACGTTTTTTTCGATGGGTGTCGCCCCCTTGGTTTGATTTGCCGTGAATTCCGTTTTTTCTGATGGGTGCCGTCCCCGATTCACAGTTCAATTTTACCATAGAATCGCGCGTTTGTCAAGAGAAAAAGCGAATTTTCGTCAAAACAGCTCCAATTTCCATTCACCGTCGGGCTCGCGGCTGTAGTAAAACTCCGACAGCTCGTCCGATTCGCACACCTTCAGCATACTCTCAAAATCGCTGACCGTCTGATAGTTCCCGATCTCGTCCCGGTTGATCCAGAACACCCTGCCCTCCTCGGAGTCGGTAAGCTTCCCCGAAAAGCGATCGGTTTTATAGAAGAGGACAATATACCGCGCCCCGGCGTCGGTCTGGAACTGCTTGGTTCCGCAGAGCCTCGGGGATTCGATGGTAAGCCCGGTTTCCTCCTTAATCTCGCGGATCACCGCGCGGGTGAATGATTCGCCCGGCTCCACATGACCGCCGGGAAAGCAGATCCCCTTCCAGCTTTTCGATTTGTTGCACTCCTGCACGAGAATTCTGCCGTTTTCGTCGGTAATCATGCAAAGATTGGTGATTTCCGCAAGCTCGGTACGTTCCATAGGGGTAAATCCTCCTGTGATTGCTCATTTTTCCGACAGTATAGCACAAAATCCGCCGATTGTCAAGGAAAAGGGGCTTTACTTTTTCCGCTCTGCGGTGTAAAATAAAGATAGCACAAAAAAATCAAATTTTTTCAAAAAAACTCCAACCTTTTTCCTCCCCGCTCTGTCTAACAGATGTAGCTACAGAATTCAAATGTAAAGGAGCTGATGAAATGAACCACACCCACATGGACGATCCCACGCTGGTCACGCTGACGTTAGCGGGCGACCCGTCCGCCTACGAGGAGCTGGTGATCCGCTATCAGTCGGCAGCCATCGGGGCAGCCACCCGGATAATCGGATCCCGCTATCTGGCAGAGGACGCCGCGCAGGACGCCTTCGTCACGGCGTGGATGAAGCTGAACACCCTCCGGGAGCCCGAAAAGTTCGGCGTCTGGGTATGCAGAATCGCCCGAAACTGCGCCCTCAATATGCGCGCCCGTTTCCGGGACTATCTGCCAGAGGAAACGCTGGAGACGGTTCTGGACGACAGCGACGCGTCGCCCGAAGAGATTCTCATCCGCTCCGAAGAAGATCGCCTGCTTCATGCGAGCATCGGCAGACTGCCGAAGAAAACCGCCGAGATCATCCGGCTGCACTACTTCGAGGGTCTGTCCATCGCCGACATTGCCGAAATGCTCCGTCTGACCGAGGGAACGGTCAAGTGGCGGCTCCACGACGGCAGGCAAAGATTAAGGGAGGATTTATCTGCTATGAATGAGAACGAAAACGATACTTTGGTACAAAGAGTGATGAAAAAGGTTGAAGAGCTGAAGCTGTGGAAACTGAGATCCGACAAAACCGGCTTCGAAACCGTCTACGAGGACGTGCTGTCCGACGTGGAGAACCTGCCCGAATCGAGCGACAAATATCACATGATGGCGGATGTCCTCATGCGTGGATTCTGGTGGATCCCCGGCAAGCAGAACGACGATCTGTTCGCCACAATCCGGGAAGCCGCGGAGAGGGGGCGCAACGAAGACGTTATGATCTTCGTGATCGGCAAGGAGTACAGCAAGGTTCCCCACGGGAAGGATCGGATCGAATTCATCCGCGACAAGCAGATCCCCCGTCTGGAAGCCTTGGATCTGCCCCATACGCTTGCCTACGCATGGTTCTGGCTGGGCCACGAATACCACCGGGTCGGCGATGCCGAGGCGGGATTTGCCGCATACGATAAAGTTCAGGATATGCTGACTCCCGCCGACATCTACTACGCGGCTGCCATCTCGGCAAAACGCTTAGAGCGGGAACTGCCCGGAATCCGGGCAAAACTGGACGATCAGCATTATCAAGCCGGTGCCGGCGGGAATAAATACCGCTATATAAACGGTGAACTTCGGGAATGGGAAAGTACGGGATACGGCACTGAAGACTATCCGATGGGAGAAATCGCCGATCCCTATATCTGGTATTACGCTACCCTGTGCGGAAAACGATTCTTCTTTGACGCAAAGGAGATTGGAGAGAGCATCACCGACGAGGACGGGCAAAGACTGACCTACGGCGGCGGTGGGCACACCGTTATCACCCCTGCCGGAACTTTTGAGGACTGCGTACTCTGGATTTCAGACGCGAAAGCCCGGCTCGGATTCGGCCAGTTTGAAACCTACTATAAAGAGGGTATCG
>CAYOON010000242.1:0-3501 GCA_964405595.1 uncultured Lachnospiraceae bacterium
GATCTCTGCCGCAAGGGATCGGCTGTTCATCTTCCATGCCCGCGAAAACATCCGTATACCGTCGATCGCCGGGCTTCCGGAAGGGGGAGACGCGCCCTTCTGCGAGGATCTTGCCACCGCCCGGGCGTTGGTTACGGCCAGAGAAACCGGGTGTCGGCTGCACATCACGGGCGTGTCCACCGCTGGGGCTTTGGATCAGATCCGGACGGCAAAGGCGGCCGGGATGCGGGTCACCTGCGACAGCGCGCCGCCCTACTTCACCATGACCAAGAACGAACTCTTCTTCCACGGCAGTCTGGTCAAGCTCAGCCATCCGCTGCGGGAGCGCGCCGATCAGCAGGCGATTCTTGCGGGGATCATCGACGGGACGATCGATGCCATTTCCACCGATCACACGCCTGTGGAGACGTCGGAGAAGCGGCGTCCCATGGCGGACGCGCCCTGCGGGATGCTGTCTCTGCAAACCGTATTTTCGGTCTGCATGAGCCGTTTGGTGATTCCGGGGCATATTGATCTCTTCCGGCTGATCGAGCTGCTATCGGTCGCTCCCCTGCGGATTCTGGGGCTGTCCGACCTATTTGCACAGGGGGCGTTTTGCCCGATGGTGCTTTGCGACGTGGATCGTTCCTACACGCTGACCGAGGCGATGCTCAAAAGCCGCGCTTCGGTGAAGAACAGTCCCTATATCGGGCAGGTTCTGACCGGGACTGTGGAGAAGATGATTCTATAATGAAAATGCCGCCGAGGAAGTGGGAACCCCGCTTTCCCGGCGACGGCAGAGGTATACGGAGGTTACAATTATGTTTTCCATTTTGAAAGAACTTGCCGAAACGCAGGAGCTTGCCTGCATTTATCGGGAAGATAACCCTTCCGACGCGTTCAATGTCGGGCGGGTCGTGGCGGTTGACGAGGATTTCACGCTGATCTACTCCATCACGCCGAAGGGTGAATATGACGGGTACTATTTACAGGAGACCGATTCCATCGTCCGGGTTGATACCAACAACCGCTATCTGGAGAGGATCAAAAAATTCATGCCGAAGGCGATGCCTGCGGCAATCGAGGTTCCGGACGAATATGACGATCTTGTCCGGGTTCTGCTGGATCATGCCGTCCGAAACGGTTCGTATGTATCCTTCGAGCTTGGGGTCAGCGGACATTACGATGTGGACGGGATTGTACTGGAGGTACAGGAGGAAATCTGCCGGATCCTGCTGACCGACGAAAGCGGCTATCCCGACGGGATCAGCAATATCGTCATTGACGAGATCACGAGAGGCGAGTGCGATTCCGACGAGGGACAGATGAGACGGCGGCTGTATGACGAGGTTATAAAGGAGGCAACCTAATATAAATAAGTAATTTTTTGAAAGTTCTTGAAGGGTTCCAAGGGAAACTTCTTTCAAGAAGTTTCCCTTGGCGGGGGGCATCCCGCAAAGCGGGATGCGGGGCGGAGCCCCTTACCCGGGACCCCGTCCCGGGTAAAACTCACGGGGCGGGTCACATACCCGCCCCATGAGTTTTTATCCGATAACCGATGGCGTCTCAGTCAAGCCAAAACTCACCGATATGGCGTTGTCTACTTGGCGCATCATGCGCTCGTCTAAATGTCCCATCTTCTCCTTGAGTCTGCGCTTGTCAAGGGTCCGTATCTGCTCCAGGAGAATCACGCTGTCCTTGGCAAGACCCAGCGAATCGGCGTCTACCGTATCGCTCCTGCATACGTCTATATGCGTCGGAAGCTTGTTCTTCGAAAGCCTGCTGGTGATCGCCGCCGCGATTACCGTCGGACTGTACCGGTTTCCGATGTCATTCTGCACGATAAGTACAGGACGCAGTCCCCCTTGCTCGGAACCCACAACCGGGGACAGGTCTGCATAATAAATATCTCCACGTTTAACTGTCAAAACGATTCACTCTCCGTTTGTTTACTTGGGGATGGGCTCCCCTGTCCTTGATCCTATTTTTTCCCCCGATCGCCTTTGTTAAACATGATCGGGAAAGAATTCTTTCGCTCTTTATAGTATAAGCGTTCGGTGGCAGTATGTCACTTCGGGAGAAATTTTGCGCCTTCGTAAACTTTTTGCAGATCTTTGAGAAATTCGCTTGACAAGCATGAATTTATGGTATAAAATACCATATATAAAAGTATTTGTACAAAGAGGAGAGACTTTCATGGACGACGGCGAGATCATCCTTTCCAACCTGCACGCCAGCGAGGAAAAATCCGCCCGCGAATGGGAGATCCGGCTCTCCCATCTGGCCGATCTCGCGTCCCATCTGGCTCCGCTCTACGCTCCCGACAGCGTCGACGACGAAAATCCCATGGAATCCGCCTTCACCGGCATTCACGAGGAAACCCTTCGGCTGCGGGATCGAATCCTGCGGGCGTGCCTCTCTGTGGAGCGTCCCGCCATCGGACGGGCGTTGGACGGGGAATCCTACCGCGCCATCGCCGAGCTTTGTCGGCTGATCTGCGGGAAGAGCGGCGCGAAATCGGAGGATCTGGTCGTTCAGCGGATCGAGCGGGCGCGGATCGCCTACTTCCCTACCGCCCTGTCCGAACGGGCATGGCGCGCGATCTCGTCCGAGCTCCCCATGTCAACGGCGACCCCCTTCGACAGCTTCGCCGCCGCCTGCGAGGAGGTCTACAGCGGCAGATTCGATTTCTGCATCCTGCCGAGATCGGGCAGCGACGAGGGGATTCTGCTCCCCTTCTTCCGGCTTGCCCGGCGATACGAGCTTTCCAGCGTTCTCGCGGTGGACGTGCGGTCGGGGGACGACAGCGTGACCCGTCTCCATCTCTGCGGCAGCCGTTTGATCCGCACCCGTGCCGCCGATCGGCTGGATCTCTGTCTGCACCTTTCTTTTGACCGCCTATGGGCAATCCTTTCCGGGATCCACCAACTGGGTGCGGTCTGCGAGAATCTGACCGCCCTGCCCGAATCGATATTCGGCGAGGACGCCTGTCTGCTCTCCCTGCGGATCGGGCGCATGGATCCCGAGGCGATCCTGCTCTATCTGTCGCTCTGCATCCCCGCGTACTCGGTGGGCGGAATCTACAAACTGCTGACCGTCCATGACAAATCCGAGTTCAAATAGAATGAAATACCGAAAGGATATGAAAACTATGAAAAAACTGACCTATACAACCAGAGGAACCTGTTCCCGCGCCATCGACGTAGTCGTCGAGGACGACAGAATCGTCGAAGTGAAATTCTTCGGCGGATGCAACGGCAACACCCAAGGCGTCGCCGCGCTGGTCAAGGGAATGCTCATTGATGAGGCCATCGATCGCCTCTCCGGCATCAACTGCGGCGGAAGAGGTACCTCCTGCCCCGATCAGCTTTCGAAGGCACTGATCCAGATTAAGGCCGTCGCCGATGAAGCGTGAGAGAGGGCAAAAAAACAACCGCAGGCTTTAATTCCCCCATTGCAACGCCTGATCAACGTGAGGGCATTTACTCACGAACTAGTTTTGCCAAACAAAATCTCTGTAGA
>CAYOON010000243.1:0-3442 GCA_964405595.1 uncultured Lachnospiraceae bacterium
AAACTTCCGGTATAAATACGGCGGGGCGTGTCCTCCAAGCGGATCAGGATCAGATTCACTGTCCGTCCCGGTCGGTACACCTGTACCAGCGTGTTTCCGCCCAAAGCCCCCTGATCGTCGGAGATCACCTGCGCCACATAGGTACCCTCCGGCGACTCGACGCTGCGGACTGTCTCCGAACTGCCGAACAGTAGCGAAGCGATCAGAACGAAGGGCAGGATAATCAGCGAAAGAAGCACCCCCGAAGCGGTCAGACCGCCGGAAACCCATTTCAGACGGGTTTTTCCCGCCAGCCGCGAAAACAGAATGACAGCCGCAATCAGACATGCCGCCGCTCCGGCGGTGGTGAAAACATCCCGTTCCCGGATCAGGCAGGAGAAGACGTCGATCATACTGACCGGCAGGAGGACTGCCGCCATCCGTCCGACGCCCTTCCCCGAGGATGCGCCTGATTTCCAAAGTAACAGCAGTGCCCCCGAAGTCAGAAGGAAGATCAGCCAGACGAGGATGAAATAGTTCGACAGGATCAGCCGCAAACCGGCGATCAGCAGGATTTTCCCTGCCCGATTTTTGTGAAAAAGGGTAGTATCATTCACTTTTATTCCTTATTGTATGGGAAAATCAGCGTTTTCAGCCGATTTTCCCTCGTTTTTCTGTAAAGCACCCATTCGATCAGAAACAGCGGCAGTAGCCCGCAGGTGTAGCAGACAAGATCGGTGACGGAGAACGAATTCCCGATCAGGGTGACGAAGAATGGGATGTCCGCCAGCGAGAGCAGCTCTACGATGTGAATCGCCTGCAAAAACTCCACGAGGAAGCAGAAGGCAAGGATAATCGGCGAGAGGAAGGCAGGACGTCTTGGCAAAACCACCCGAACGGCGCACCAAAGCAGGATCCCTACCAGCACGTCCCCGAAATAGGGTCGGATGAAGCGGTCGTGGACGAACAGGGCGATGCACACTTCCGAAATGAAGATTGCTGCGGCAGCAAGGAGATAGACCGCCCGGAGCTTACCTTGCCGCATACGGATTCACCTCGGAGGAAGGGGAATCGGACGAATCCTCCGGGAAGGAATACTTCGAAAGGATCCGGATTGCCCGATCGGTGGCGTAGTTGTAGGAGCGGAAATCCTCGGCGGGGCGCAGGGCTGTGTGCAGATCGGAAAGCGCTTCGAACGCTCGCTCCTGCAGCGTGGGATCATCGGTGTTCCGATAGAGCCGATCCAGCGCGGGAACCGCCGGAGCGCCCAGTCCTTCCAGCGTCCGCAGATCGACGGTGGTCAGATCGCCCGAGAGGTAGGCGTCCACGTTGTAGTTTGCGATCATCGTGTTCACGTCGGCGTACAGAACGCTGCCGATCAGCAGCGTGCAGACGATCATCGACACCGCCATATAGGGGAAGCGGCGGCAGATCAGCCGCAGGATCACGCAGAGGAAGAGCACACCCATCAGCACCATGAAGACGGTGGTCAGAATCCGCAGACGGGTCAGACCGAAACGGCCGATATAGAGCGCCATCTTGGAGATAGCCGTGCCAACCAGCACCAGATTGAAGAGGCAGAGGAAGATGCCGAATCCCTTGGCGGATTTAGGTACATCGGCGGCGGGATCGGACTTCTTCACCAGCGTGAAGGCGCAGAAGAGCAGACCGAGATTGATGACCGAGATCGCGCAGAGCTCGAAGAAGCCCCGTCTCGCGTAGTCGGCGGCGGTATAGGCCTCGGGCAGAACGCTTCCGAAGGCAGAGAAAAAATAGGCAAGCTGGGAGAAAAGATAGACCAGATAGACGGCGGACAGCAGTCCGAGGAAGCCGCAGATCACCGCGTTGTCAACAATCCGCGGCGATCCCATGGGACCGGGAGCATGAATGATCCGGTGGCGCAGCGCGTAAAAGAGACCGTAGAGGAGGGGAGTCAGCAGGAGCGCGAAAAAGAGGTAGAGCAGGGTAAGA
This sequence comes from uncultured Lachnospiraceae bacterium, assembly GCA_964405595.1. Lineage (GTDB taxonomy): Bacteria > Bacillota > Clostridia > Oscillospirales > CAG-272 > CAKSQF01. The sequence continues at coordinate 1,951 of CAYOON010000243.1, forward strand.
CCGATGTTCTTGAACAGCATTTCGACCATCCCCGCGAAGGCGGCGTCCGAGCTGATCAGCAGGGGGATCACTACGCAGAGTACAGGGATGCAGGCAAGCAGTCCGAGAATGACGTTCATGGCTTTGCCGCGCTTTTTGCTCTCGCCCCGCGCGGCTTTCGCGCCCTCAAAGGGGGAGCTGATATAGGAAATCGGATAGTAGAGCAGGATCCGCAGGCAGTCGAAAAGAAGCCGGAAGCCTTTGACCCCGCGGAAGAGAACGCCGCCGCATCCGCCGATATAGACCGAAAAGAGCAGGCAGATGGAGAAAAAGGCGATGGTATTGCCGAAAATATCGTGGTGAAGGGTGAAAATCGGGCAGAGTGCCAGCGACAGGATGCCGCAGAGGGTGGGGATGAGCCGCAGGCAGTTTTTCACGAAAAGGTAAGCGGTCGCCGTGGCGAAAAGGACTGCGTAGGCGACGGTGAATCCAAGATTCATCCCGCCCGCGAGGCCGAAATCCACCACAAGAAAGAGGGAAACAAAGGTGAGAACAAGAAAGACCACGTCTTTCTTGTCGGCGGGCGCAATTTTATGGGGCTGCCAGTAGTCGTAGCTGGAATCGGACGAAGAGTATGTGTTCATGGGAAACGCTCCTTTCAGTTTATTGATTGTCAGGAAGGTATTCGATGAGGTCGCCGGGCTGACAGTTCAGCTCCCGGCAGAGAGCCTCCAGCGTGGAGAAGCGGATAGCTTTCGCCTTATTGTTCTTGAGGATAGACAGATTGGCTTGGGTGATCCCCACCCGTTCGGCAAGATCGCCCAGAGAGACTTTGCGCTTTGCCATCATAACGTCCAGATTGATGATGATATTCATTAGTTTCATACCTTTCTTCATTTAGCCGCAAGTTTGCGGCGTTTTCGCCGAATGGCGAAATGGACGGCGTAAGCCGTACAAGAAGCAAACTTGTATTTTTTTACCTTCTTAAATGGTCAGATCGTTCTCGTCGGAGATTTCGGTCGCCTTGGCAAAGACCTGCACCAGTACTTGCAGGAGGAATCCGATGAAGAGCAGTCCCGCTCCCAGCAGGAAGAGAGAAAGATAGTGGATGGCGAAGGAGAAGCAGAGAACGCAGAGAGCCAGACAGAGATAGCTGACCGCCCGGAAGAGGTTGGTATTGGCACGGACGAAGAGACGGTCATGGGCGATGTTCCAGAGGATCTTCATCAGCATCGCCACGGCGGCAAAGCAGATGGGGTAGGCGATGTAGAAGGCGATCAGCAGATCCCGGTAGTCGTGATCGGGCTTCTCCAGATAGCTGGTGAAGTACCACCCGAGGATGGAGTTCGCGGTAAAGAGCAGGGGGATCGTCGCCGCGAGAATCAGCGCGGCAAGGGCAAAACTGAAGATCGTAAAGAAATGATTGTGCTTCATGGTATGGACTTCCTTTCGGTTGTTTGACTTGATTATAGCACAGATGTTTTTGTTTGTCAATAGGTTTTTATCGAATTTC
>CAYOON010000244.1:0-3438 GCA_964405595.1 uncultured Lachnospiraceae bacterium
TGATCAGTGTATATTGCCGGATAATTCCCGAGCTTTCCATCCGTTTGATCCGCTCGGTTACGGCGGAAACGGACAGCTTGATCTCCTCTCCGATGGCACTCGCCTTCTCTCTGGCGTTCGCTTTTAAACACTGCAGTATTTTCAGATCTATGCTGTCCATAAAAGTCTCCTGTTATGTTAAATAGTGATGTTTCACTATTATAACATAGTTTTCTGAAAATATCAAGAGGTTTTTCGGATTTTGTGAAAATTTTTTCGGTCAAATACCAAAATCAAGAAACAATTTTCTTCTTTTGAATCCGAAATCGCAGAAAGGATACCACAACCGAAGTGATATTGAATATCTCGGTGACCATACCCGGAACCGATTTGAAGATAATATCATAGGTCAGCCAGCAGGGGGAGATAATGAACAGCTGCGCAATCCGGATTTTCTTCGCATCCTCCGACCAGTAGAGGATCGATCCCAGCACCATGGCAACGGCAGGCAGCAGATCCCACCAAGTAAAGACCATCCCGGGGATCAGAACCTCCGCCAGCGGAACCAGCGCGAAAGCAAGCAGAATGCCCACCTCGGCGATCCGGTTAGCGCGGGTCTTCTTCGGAATCGCCAGAATCAGCAGATTCCGCGTCACGCCAAGGGCGTTCTGGATCATGCCGGACAGGCTGCCCAGCATCCCGAAATGCAGGGTGAAGAAGACCATTGCCACAATATTTACGATCACCAGCCGCCTCGGATTCTTGATCTGAAAACATAGCACCACCGTGACCGAGGCGATCACGCCCAGAAGCTGTGCAAGAAAGTTATACATCGTATTTCCCTCTATTTCTCATTCCTGTACCGGATTTCCCACTAAAAAGCTGCTTTTCCGCCATCCTCCGCCCTTGTAGCGGGCAAGGAAGCAGATCACACGGCAGATCCAGTCGATCACCATGGCGATCCAGACGCCAAGCGCGCCGTAGCCCAGCCGATAACCCACGATATAGCTCAGAGTCAGTCGGAAGGTAACCATGGAAGCTATCGACACGATCATGGTATAGCGTACATCTCCCAAGGCGCGCAGGGCGTTCGGCAGAGTGAAGGCCAGCGGCCAGATCGCCGCGCCGCACAGACAGTGGATCGCGATCAGGAGGATCGCCAGCTTTGCGGTTTCGTCGGACAGACTGTAGAACTGAACGATCAGGGGCGTCAGGCACACCAGCAGAATGTTGAAGCCCGAATGGATCGCGTAGGTAATCTTCATCAGCTTCTTTATGTAGAACCGGGTCTGAATCTCGTCGCCGGCTCCCACGCACTGCCCGACCACGGTGATCATGGCAAGTCCCAGCGCCTGCCCGGGGATACAGCCGACCCCGTCAATATTGTTTGCGACCGCGTTTGCGGCGATCTGTGCGGTGCCGAAGTGGGCAATGATGGAAACCACCAGAACCCGTCCCAGCGAGAATACGCTGTTCTCGATGCTGCTGGGAATACCGATACCGAGAATCCGCTTGATCTTCCGCAGATCGGGGCGAAAACGCTTTTTCAGATCCAGATAGACGATATTTTTGGGATTTTGCAGCAAAATGAAGAGCATCAGCATGGCAGCGAACCGGGCGATCAGCGTCGCAATGGCCGCGCCCGACACTCCGGTCTTCAATCCATAGATGAAAAAGGCGTTTCCCGCAAGATTCAGCAGGTTGCTGAAAAACGACGCCAGCATGGAAATCGTAGAATTACCCATGGAGCGGAAAAGAGCCGCAAGGCTGTTGTAGACTGCCAAAAACGGGAAGGACAGTGCCGTCAGGAAGAAGTAGGTCGAGGCGGCATCCATAACGTCATCCTCGATGGAGCCGAAGAAAAGAGAGATCAGCGGGCGGTTGAAGGTCAGACAAAGTCCCATCACCGCGATTGAAATCAGGCTGACCACGAAAATCAGCTGGGATGCCGACGCGCAGGCATCCTCCCGGTGCTTCGCGCCGATCGCGGACGCGACAACCACCGCGCCGCCGGTCGCAAGCGCGGCAAACAGGTTGATGATCAGGGCGTTGATCATATCCACCAGCGAAACGCCCGAGACCGCCGCCTCGCCGAGACCCGAAATCATCACGGTGTCGATCATGCCCACCGACATTGCCAGCGTCTGCTCGATAATCAGCGGCACGATCAGCTTGATAAGCGCCCGTCTGTCAAAGAGATACTGTCCCGGAATCGCCAATTTCCCGGTATTCAAAATCCCATCCCCTTCCCCGTTCATACATCGATCATTCTAGCAGAATTTGTCGGATTTGTCAATAGATTGCAGTAAAATTCGTACAATTTCACCGTTATCCTTTGGTGGAATGAAAAAGTTTGGCGATTTACGGAAAAATTTCAAAAAAACTCTTCCAATCCCGGGGAAAATGTGCTACAATAATTAGAGCGTATTCACACTAACGCTCAACGCCCGTCTTTCACGGTCTTTTTGCGCCGGACTGCGGAGTTTTTTCTTGAAATACGAAAGTATTTCTGCGAAAAAACTCCTTGCCCGACACAAAAATCCCGCAAAATCCGAGCATTTCGGATAGTGTGAACACGCTCTAAAAACAAACGATTACCAAGAGAAAGGGTCACACATATGGAACTCAAAGGCAAAAAAATCAACTTTCTCGGTGACAGCATCACCGAAGGCTGCGGGGTATCGGATCCCGCCAATATCTTCCATCAGCGGCTGATGGCTTCCGAGGGACTCGCCGCTGCTCGCAACTACGGTATCGGCGGAACCCGCATCGCCCGTCAGCAGAAGGCCTCCGATCCGAACTGGGATCGCTACTTCGCATCCCGGATTCCCGAGATGGATCCCGACGCCGACGCCATCGTGGTATTCGGCGGCACCAACGACTACGGTCACGGCGACGCGCCTATCGGATCCTTCGCCGATCGCACTCCCGACACCTTCTACGGTGCCATGCACGATCTGCTGCTAAAGCTGTTCGAGAAATATCCCGACGCACCCATCGTATTCATGACGCCCACCCATCGCGGGAACGAGTATTCCCCCCGCGGAGACGGATACAAGGAGCCTACCCTTCCGCTGGTCGGCTATGTTGACATCATCAAGGAGGTCTGCCGCTACTACGGCGTACCGGTGCTGGATCTCTACGCCACCGTACCCGTACAGCCGGAGGTGCAGATTCTGCGGGAGAAGTACATCCCTGACGGATTACATCCCAACGACGCGGGACACAAGATCATCGCCGACCGTCTGGCGGGATTTCTTAAGACGATCTGACCGAACGAAGTCCCAAAACGGTACAAAGGAGCTGTAAAAAGTCCCCATTCCCAAAAGCATAACAGTAACCCAGCTAGAGTCAGGCATTTATGCCCGATTTTGGCTGGGTTGATGCAACAAAAAACTTTAGACTACCGCTAACTTCATCCCGTCGGCATCTGCACGGGACATGTGGGGGTAAAGTCCT
>CAYOON010000245.1:0-3412 GCA_964405595.1 uncultured Lachnospiraceae bacterium
GTTGTTATTACCCGGAAGCAGCGGGAAGTCCCCGTTCGCGAGCGTCGCGTTCACCATGGAGAGTAGCCTGTCCGAAAGTCCAGCCGTAAAGAGGGTGGACAGATCCACCGAAAATCCCGCCGACAGGTCGATGACCCGGCAGACGTTGGAACTGTTGACGATCCCGTCGGCATTGGTCTCGGTAATGCTGTACAGCAGGCTGACCCGGCTCTCGGAGTAGGACGTGATGCTGTAGGTGACCGAGTAGGAGGGAGTCAGAAAGAAGGAATAGCCGGAGGTCGCATCGGTAAGATAGCGGGCGGTAAGGCTGTCGATCCGGTCGGTAAAGATCTTCTGTGTATCGGAAAGCACGGCTTCCACCGCCGACTGCAAGCCTATGTTGTCCACATAGGTAATCGCGGGCAGGGAGAGGGAGACCCGGAGAATGGGTGCTCCGTCGGGATCGCTGACCTCGTATGCCTTGTCCACGGGATGAATGCCCACGTCGTTCTTGTTTACGGCCTGAATGGAGGGAAAGCGGTAGAGGGTGTAGGGAGAGGGCGGCGTAAACGCGGGATAGGTCAGAGCGGAAAGATCCTCGGTGGGATCGGTATTATTGGGATCCTCTGTCCTGAAGAGGGAGCAGGCGGAAAGTTGGAGCAGCAGGCAGAGGATCAGGGCTATCGTCAGTATTTTTCGCACGGGTGTCACCTTCGCTAACAATAAATCTCCTATATTCTACCACAAGAAAGAAAAGAATTCAAGACTATTTCATGAATTTTTCATGATCGGACGATTTTTTATCGTTTTGACGGCATTTTCGCTGGGATTCCCGCCTTCCGGCGAACACTCCGGGCACAAGTATCGCCAAAAAAGCGGGAATCGATTCCCGAGCGGTTACCGAAGCTGCCATCCCGCCTCGAGATAGGGCGAGATCCGGAGATCCAGCTGTCCGCCTGAATCGGTGCGAAGGAGCGTGCCGCCCTCCTCGGTCAGCCGATCAATCTGATTGGCAAGTGCCAGACAGCGTTCTCTGTCCGAATCGGCGATAAGTCCCAGCGCCGCCCGCTCGGAAAGGGCGCCGAGGTCCTTGGACAGCTGCGCGAGATAGGGCTCCAGACGGCTGCTGCGCAGATCTCCGTACAGTGCGCATCCGCCCCGCATCCGTTCCACCGCCTCCCCGGCGATCCGCAGCTCCCTGCCGTACTCGCCGCCCTCTGCCTGACAGGCGGTGCGCAGCGCCGCGGAGGTGTCGTTGAAGGCACTGTAAAGCAGCTCCGACAGCGCCAGATCCAGCTCATCCTGGCTCTGATCGGCGATCTGCCGCGTGTGGGTCATCCCCCAGAAGGCGACCAGCAGCAGGATCAGCAGGATCGAGATAAACGACAGATACCGCACATGCAAAGAGAAAATTTTCTCACTGTGCCCGACTTTTCCTTGATTGTTTGCAATATTTTTCATAAAAATCCTTTACAAATCCGAATTTATCTGCTATAATAAAAAATTAGAAAGGTTTTGTCCTTTGGTGATAGTATGCTCAAAGGGAAACTTTCGGACACTTGGAAAATCTGTCTCTCGGAGGTGTATCATGGCAGAGCTTGATCGGCTGTGGGACGCGATTCACGGAAACGAATCGCTCAAAAGCTTTCTGCGTACCGACATCGAAGCGGGACGGCTTGCGCACGCCTATATTCTCGAGGGCGCGAAGGGAAGCGGCAAAACGATGCTTGCGCTGACCGTCTGCGCCGCTCTCGCCGGCGACGATGAACGGATTTCGGTGATTTTTTCGGGAAACTGTCCCGATGTGCTGACCGTCCGGCGCAAAGAGGATCGGAAAACGATCGGCGTTGATGAAATCCGCACCGTGCGATCGGCTGCCTATATCCGTCCGAGCGATCTGGAGTTCAAGGCCTATCTTTTTGAAGAGTGCGAGACCATGACCGTGCAGGCACAGAACGCTCTGCTCAAACTGCTCGAAGAGCCGCCGCAGAACGTCTATTTCTTTCTGATGTGCGAAAACGCCTCCGCTCTGCTTCCCACCGTCCGCAGTCGTGCGCCCACACTTCGGATGCAGTCCTTCGAGAAGGATCAGCTGTCCGAATACCTGATTTCGACGGATAAAAAGCTCCGTCTGCTTGCGAACGAAAAGCCGGACGAGTTCGCCGCCCTGATCGACGGGTCGCAGGGCAGCATCGGAATGGCGAAGGATCTGTCCGAACGTCGATCGGCGAAAAAAGTTTCCGCGCGGGACGAGGTGCCTGCATTTCTGGAGACGATTCTGTCGGGCGGAAGCCGGGAGATCTATCTTGCCTGTCTGGGGCTGCCCGGGAAACGGGAGGAGATGTCCGAATTCTGCCATCAGACAAGGATCGCTCTGCGGGATCTGGCGGCCATCCGGGCTGCGAAGAATCCCGAACTGCTATTTGGGGCAGAGGATCGTCTGCGGGAAATCGCTAGACGGGTCAGCGTCGGGAAAATCCTGCGAATCGAGGCCGAGTTTGCCGATAAGGAAGAGGCACTTGGCTCCAATATCAATCTGCAAAACGCAAAAATTTCGCTGGCATCGGCACTTTGTCAGATTAAGTAAATATCGTAATACCGAGAAAGGAACGGTAAAACCATTGAATAACAACGAAACAGAAGCAAACGCGATCCTGAATGCAGAGGATCTGCCCGATAAAGTCAACGTCATTGGCGTGTCCTTCCGGGATTCCGGGAAGATCTACTATTTCGCCGCGAACGGAACCGTCGCCAAAGAGGGTACGGGCGTCATCGTGGAGACCGCCAGAGGCGTTGAGTACGGCAGGGTCACCATGGCAAATAAGCTGATCCCCAAAACTGAACTGGTTCTGCCTCTGAAAAAGGTGCTTCGCGCCGCAAACGACGAGGATCGCGCCCATCTTGCCGAGAATCGGCAGAAGGAAGATGAGGCCTTCAAACTCTGTCAGCAGAAGATCGCTGAACACAAACTGGAAATGAAGCTCATCGAAGCGGAATATACCTTCGATAACGCAAAACTGCTCTTCTATTTCACCTCCGAGGATCGGGTGGACTTCCGGGAGCTGGTCAAGGATCTGGCGGGCATCTTCCGCACGAGAATCGAACTCCGGCAGATCGGAATCCGCGATGAAACCAAGCTCATGGGCGGACTGGGCGTCTGCTTCCGGGAATATTGCTGCCACAGCTTTCTCGGCGACTTCGCGCAGGTGTCTATTAAGATGGCGAAGGAGCAGGGACTCTCGCTGAACAGCGCCAAGATCTCGGGCGCCTGCGGACGGCTTATGTGCTGCCTGCGCTTTGAGCATGAGACCTATCAGGAGGAGATCAAGCGCACGCCTAAGGTGGGAACCCAGATTGTGACACCCGACGGAACGGGTACCGTAATCGAGTCAAAGCCGCTGATGGCGCTGGTCAAGGTCAGACTGGATGCCGA
>CAYOON010000246.1:0-3371 GCA_964405595.1 uncultured Lachnospiraceae bacterium
TACCAAACCGCGACGACGATTCCGAAGGTGATCAGAATCCCGTACCAGGCCACGGTAAGCCCCAGCCCGGGGATGGTGAATGCGGTTTCGTCGATGGTGAATTCTCCGTCCCAGAGCCCCGGGAAGGAGATTCGGTTTACGTTCAAAAGGTGAATTAAAAAGTTCATTTTTCTGTCCTTTCCTGTTCTGTATTGTCGTTTTTCTCCCGATCCGAAAGGGGGAGAAGTGAGCAGAAGGTCATACGGTCGTCCCGGAAGAAGCGTTTCAGTTCGGCTTCCAGTTCGGATCTTTCCAGCGTCAGCATCAAGCGAAGCTCGTCGGCGGGACCGAAATCGTCGAAGGCGTGATCGATCAGCAGCTCGCAGATCGCCTCGGGATCGTCGCAGGCCATGATCAGAGAGCCGCACAGCGCCTTCCTGCATCGCAGAAGATCGGCTCGGCGGATACCCTGTGATCGGATCTTCTCTATGTATTCCGAAACCTTCTCAAAAAAGAGATCGGGATCGGGGCAGTCGGCGGAGAGCTGCAATAGGGAGAAGCACTCGTTCTGGATCAGATCGACGAAAAGCGGGGAGAGCGTGACACCCTCTTCATATAGCGATGTGGCGAAATCCGAGGATCTGCCGAATAATAGCTCGCAGAGCAGCCGATCGGTCACCGTGCGGCGCATCCCGGCGATTCCCGGCTCGAGGGGATCGTCCTTGATCCCGACCGCGCACTTGGGCTTGGTAACATTCGCTTTCCCGCTGACCCGCTTTCGCCGAACGCCGGGCGGCTCGTCGATCGCCGCGCGGACAAAGTCGGGCGGCTCTGCGGGGCGAAGCAGACGGTCGCAGACAGCGAGGATCTGCTCCACTTCTATATTCCCGCAGACGCAGAGTGCCATGTTGTGCAGATTGTAGAAAGCGGAGTGGACCCGATAGAGCAGCTCGGGGGTGATCCTCCGAAGATCGGAGATTTTCCCGGCAATATCGTCCCGGATCGGGTGGTTTTCGTACATTCCCCGAACCAGCAGCTGAAAGAGCCGACTGTCGGGACTGTCCTTGTACATCCGGATCTCCTCGGCGATGATGGGTCTCTCCTTTGCCACCGATTTTGCCGTAAACCAAGGGGTCGTGACGAAATTCAGCAGGGTTTCCAGCGGTTTTACCGGATCATCGGTGCAGGAGAAGAGGTAAACCGTCTCGGTTTCGGTGGTGTAGGCGTTTACGTCGGCGGACAGCCCGGCGAATACTTCGGTAACATCCGAACCGCCCGGCTGATCGAAGAGCTTGTGCTCCAAATAGTGCGCGACGCCGGAGGGCAGCTCGCAGGGGATAGGGCCGGAGAGGAAGCTCCGGTCGGACGATCCGATTCCGACCCGGATTGCCGCCCATGTGGTGGAGACATCCTTCTTCACCAGCAGGATCCGCAGTCCGCTGGAGTGGGTCTGCCGCAGGGCTTTGACGGAAAGGTTTGGTTCGGTCATGATCGCACCTCCTTCGGCTGTTTTGCCTGCCAGACTTCGAAGGATTCCCACGGAATTTTGCCGGAATTCTCCGCACCCTTTTCACATAGGAAGAAGACGGTGTCCAGCCGCACCCTGCGGGCGATTTTGATCACCCCGTCAAGGGTGACGGCTTCCAGTGCCCGGATCGCGTCGCCGGGGCTTTCCGTACGTCCGGCAAGCCGACGGCGGAAGTTCCACGACAGGATGGATCCGGGATCGTCGGAAACGCTCTTGTAGGAGGAGATCAGCGACCGTTTGGCAAAGGCGAACTCCTCGTCTGTGATCTGCCCTTGACGCATGGCGGCAAGCTGCGCAAGGATTTCGTCAACGGCATCGTCGGCAGAGTCGGAATCAATGCCGCATTCGATCCGGAAGAAGCCCTTGAAGCGTTCGGCGGACAGGGAAACGGCGTAACAGAGGCCTTTCTTTTCCCGAAGGTTCAGAAAGAGCTTATTCGTGGGCGATCTGCCCAGAATTTCGCAGAAGAGCATAAAATACTCGATTTCGGGATCGGCAAGCGTGCAGTCCGCGCGAAATCCCATGCAAATCTGTCCCTGATGGATGGGTTGCACCGATCGGACGTACCGTACCGGCCGCTCGGGAGTCTCGCCGCGGTCGATAATCGGCAGATCGGGCGGGATGTGGCTTGCCTGACTGAAGATTGCGGCAAGCCTGCCGATCATCCGATCTGCCGGGACGGAGCCGTGGTAGTAAACCTCCATCCGAACCGAGTTCAGCCAGCGCAGATAGAAGTCGTAAAGCCCCTTCGGCGTGATTTCGCGAACTCTGTCGATCTCTCCCTCGCAGCAGATGGCGAACCTCTCGCCCTCAAACATGACGCTTTCCATGAGGAATCGGGTATATTCCGCCTTGTTATCGGTGTTTTCAAGCTGCGCGATGAGATTCTGCTTTTCCGACTCCACATATTCGGGGAGGAAACTCCCGTCTCGGATCAGCGGATGGTAGAGAATCTCTCCCAGAATGGACAGCGCGTCGAAACAGACGCTCTCACCGTCCGGCAGACAGCCGTCGTCGGGGAAGATTGCCGAAAAGACGATGTTCTGAATCTCACCCACGGGATCGGAGAGGGCGAAGATCGACGATCCCCACAGCTCCTCTCCGGCAGAGCGCAGAGCGGCAAGGGTGGGATATTTCTCGCATCCCCGGGTAAGCACCCGATAGAGCAGCGCCACATCGGACGCGCTCTCTGCCGAAAGCTCGCCGAGCAGATGCACGTTGATTCGCGCGGTGCAGAATCGGTCGGAGGGCAGGATGTGGAGGGTCAGCGAAGGATTTACCGGATAGACGGCTTCCCCGCCGGTTGGTGTAAATGCGGACACGGGCGATCCTTTCTGCGGATCGCTTTGGGATCCGCTGTTTGATGCCATTATTTTACACCTTTTTTTTGAATTTTGCAACCGTTATTTCCAAAAAATGTTGACCATTTTGCAGGAAAACAAAATTGTTTACAATTTCTCCGTCCAGACGCATGGAATTCTCCTCTCCGACCGTCAGTTTTACAAGGTAGTGCGCTTCACCGAAGTTCAGGAGGAATTCGAGCGGATGTCTCGGTGGGAGCGGCGAGAGGGCAAAGCGGTCGGGATAGACCCGAAGCCCCAGCGCACCCTCGGTCAGCGCGGACAGGTAGTCTCCGTACCCATCGACACTTTCGGGCGGAGTGGGATAAGCAATGGGAGCCGCAGGCGTCCGGGGCAGATCGCCATCGGGGAAGCTGTCGGCGGGCAGATAGTGGGAAAGCAGTCCCACCGCCTCCCGGTAGCACTCATCTTTGGGAACGCTCTCCAGAATCCGTACCAGATGCAGATAGACGCTCTCCCGGTACCGGCGGTCCCGAAAGGGCAGGGACATTTCCAGAAGTTCC
>CAYOON010000247.1:0-3368 GCA_964405595.1 uncultured Lachnospiraceae bacterium
CGTGATGCTGGTCAGACTGTCGATCTTTTGGAATGCTCCGGAACCAATCTCATATATGCCTTCCGATAGCGTGACGGAAACCAGACCCTCGCAATCTTCAAAGGCATAGGAGCCAATCGAGATCGGCAGACCGTTATAGCTTCCGGGGATTACCAGATCGGTATCCTTGCAGGAGCCGATTCCCACGACGAGGTAGCCGTCCCTCCATGGGGATTGCCGGAGCAGGAGTCCCTGCTCGTTTTCGAAATCCTCCACCGGGGGAATTTCGGGTTCGGTGGGTACAGGTGGTTCGGTAGTGATCGGAGACGTCGTGAGAGTTGGTTCGGAGGTTGTCGTAGTATCGGGGTGCGTTTCTATCGGATCGGCAGGAGGAATCGGCTGCTGGATTGGCGGATCCACGCGGAGCCAACCACCGATATACTCATAACTTGCGTACCATTTTTCAATTCTACTCTCGTAGGAAAAACTACCGGTAACCGTATAAGGTATCGGAAAATTCGGATGTGCAAGCATGACATCCATTACTTTATTGTTATCCGGTCTTTTCTGGAAAACAAAAGCAGAATTCTTGAACTCTTCTGAACTGTCGGTATCATATAAATGTTCCGTTTCTATCATGTGGTAATATTCTGACACATGGTAATATGAATTAGGAATAAATTTTTCATTTATCGAATACATAGTAACTTGATCTTCATCGTCTTTTTTGTAATAGTAGTTCTTCGTATCATCGCTATTCCAATCAACGCTATATCCATATACAGAGCTATACGCAAGTACCAACAAATCGCGGGTTCCATCATCATGCTCGACCAAAGTAACATCATAGAAGGCACGCGGTGTATCTATAATATATATGTCGCTATTCTCTCCGATTGATGGTTCAGCATCTAATATACTGCAAAGCTGAAGCAGCGGACAGATGGTTTCGTCTCGGTACAAAATCCAAGATTTCGGTTCGTCGCCGTACTGCTGATAAATCTGAAATTCGTCCTGACCCTCCAGATCGTTGGTGTGAATCCGCAGGATATTCTCTGCGCTGTAGGTAGTCTTGAACTCATATTCCAGAGTATTCCGAACATCCTTAAGATGGGGCATATTCATCGGCTCGTTTTCCCAGCCTTTTTCGGTATTCAACAGCTTTACGAAATCCTCTACGCCCTCCTTATCACCCCAGATAGATTTCGTCTCGGCGATTATGGGCGCATCGGTATTCGGATCGCCGGACGTGAAAATCAGCTCGTTCGTCGGTCTGGCACCCGCAGGATTTGGTCCCTCCCCCTCGATCACATCCGACCACAGGCTCGCGCCTACCGTGACGGACAGCGTGAATACCAGTGCCGCGCAGATGTAGCCCACGATGATCTTCTCCAGATGGCGGCGGCTTCCGCGTGTGGAATACTCGCTCCTTTTCGCCCGGATCTGCTCCCAGATGGCATCCTTTCGGCTGGATTCCAGTTTGCAATCCTTCATGGCGTCTTTGAGCATAAATTCGTTCATTTCATTTTTTTCATTTTTCTCAAAAAATTGCATACAAATCTAACCCCTTTCTTCCCATTTTTGTTTCAGCGCCTCTCTTGCCTTTTGCAATCTGGTGCGCACCGTACTCTCGTTCTTCTTCAGCAGAGCGGCAATCTGCTTATCCGACAACTCCTCCACATACCGCAGGTAGAGGATTTCCCGATGCTTCTCGGGAAGCGTCATCATCACATCGAAGAGCGGCGTATCCGGCGCACCGGAAGCGGCGTACTGATCCATATTTTCAACTGCGTCCTCACGTTTCCGATTCATTTTCCGAAGACGGGAGACACAGTCGTTTTTCGCGCAACGCAAAAACCATGCTTTTGCGTGTTCGTCGTCGTGAAAGCGGATACCGCGTTCGATCAGCCGCAGAAAGACGGTCTGGACTACTTCTTCGGCTTCCGAACTGTCGCGGAGGTAGAGATAACTGATGGCGTATATCCGTCGGCTGTTTTGATGGTAGTATCTTTCAAGGTCTTCCAAGCCGCGCTCACTTCCTTTCATATATTAACACGCTTAAAGGGGTCGATTTGTCTGCATTTTTTTGAAAAAAATTGAAAAAATTTTCGTTTGTGGGGTGGCAGTCGAAAAATTGGTGTTAATGCTTGATTTTTGACAAATTTTTTGACTATCATACTCGACATATTGTTCAGCGGAGGTCGCTAGTCAGCGGGAAGCGAGGGGGGAAGAACCATCTCAAACGCCGAAGGCTCTTCCCCCTCGCGCTCTCCCATCACTTGGCTTCCCGCCGTCGGCATCCGTTCGTCCCTGCTTCCCCCGTCAGGACTTTACCCCCATTTGTTCCTGCCAGATGCCGACGGGATGAAGTTAGCGGTGATCCGGAGTTTTTTTGAAAAACCGTGCCTGCGAAGTATTTCGCAGGCCTATTTAAAGTTTTTGAGGGATCCAAGGGGACTTTTTTCAAAAAGTCCCCTTGGTGGGGAACAGATCGGCTTTGCCGATCTGTGGGGCGAAGCCCCTTTCGGGATTTCCCGAAGGGAGATCCCGAATAACTTTATCAGGGGGCAATTGTGCCCCCTGATGAAGTATCCTAGTTATTCTCCGCCTTCTTAGCGGACATTTCGCAGTAGAGGCAGCGGTAGACCTTTTTTTCTCTGTCGGTGAGACGGAAGATTTGGGGGAGTTCCTGCTCCACGGAGGTGATACAGCGGGGATTCTTGCATCGGATCACGCCCTCGATCTGCTCGGGCAGCTCCAGCGTGATCCGCTTGGTTACGTTTCCGCGCTCGATTACGCTGACGGTGATCCCGGGATCAATATAGCCTAAAACATCAAAATTAATGTCGATGATGGAGTAGATTTTCAGAATGTCCTTCTTCCCCATCTTGGAGGAGGTGGCATTGTTGATCATGGCAACGGTGCAGTTGAGCTTGCTAAGTCCCAGCACGTCGTACACCTTCATGGCATTGCCCGCGGTGATGTGGTCGAGAACGATTCCGTTCTGGATAGGATTTACGATCATTTTTCATGCCCTCCTTCTTATACTTGTATCCCGAGCAGCTTCAGGATCAGCGCCATGCGGATGTACTTTCCGTTCAGCGCCTGCTTGAAGTAGCAGGCTCGGGGATCGTCGTCCACCGCTACCGAAATCTCGTTGACTCTGGGCAGCGGGTGCATGATGGACAGATCGGCTTTGGCTGTGGTCAACTTGGCGGGGGTCAGGATGTAGCTGTCCTTCAGGCGGATATAATCTGCCTCGTTGAAGAAACGCTCCTTCTGCACGCGGGTCATATACAGGATGTCCAGATCGGGCATGTACTCGTCCAAACGGGTGGTCTCCACATATTCGATGCCCTTCTTCCGGAGCACGTCAGCCACCAGATATT